>DATFOS010000214.1:0-15887 GCA_035265325.1 Acidimicrobiales bacterium | reverse complement strand
CGGGCCTGCGACCGCGTCCGGCGACCGGCTCGGGCGACGGGCTCCGGGGGGCTCAGTGACCGGCAGGCGGTCCGCCCGCCAAGCGGGCCTCGGCGGCGGCCCGGGAGGGGAAGGACGGCTCGGCGCCCACGACCTCGACCGCGCACGCACCGGCGGCGGCCCCGAACCGGCAGGCGTCGACCAGGTCGGCGCCCTCGGACAGCGCCACGGCCAGCCCGCCGACGAAGGCGTCGCCGGCGCCGGTCGGGTCCCGCACGGTCGCCGGGTAGGCGGGCAGGTCGCGCCCCCGTACGCGTACGCCGTCGCCGCCCAGGGTCACGACGACGTCGACGTCCGGCCGCAGGCCCAACGCCGCCGCCTCGCCCTCGTTGGCCACGACCACGTCGGCCACGACCAGCAGCCGCTCGACCCCGTCCGGCACGGGCGCCGGGTTCAACACCACGCGGCCGCCCCCAGCCCGGGCGAGCTCGGCCGCCCGCACCGAGGCGTCCACCGGCACCTCGCCCTGGAGGAGCAGCAGTTCGGCTGCGCCAAGCGCGGGCGCGGCCGACTCGGCCAGGGCGGCGGACACCGTCCCGTTGGCGCCGGCCACGATCACGATGGCGTTGGCGCCGTCGTCGGCGACCAGGCACACGGCCGTCCCGGTGGGGCCGTCGACGGTGACCACATGGTCGGTGGCCACGCCGTCGGCGGCGAGGCCGCCCCGGAGGGCCGCCCCGGCGTCGTCCCGCCCCACCGCGCCCACCATGGCGACGGACCCGCCCAGCCGGGCGGCGGCCGTGGCCTGGTTGTGGCCCTTGCCGCCCCGCGCCCCGGCCAGGGCACGCGCCGCCAGCGTCTCCCCCGGCAGCGGCAGCCGCGCCAGGGGCAGGACCAGGTCGTGGTTGAGCGACCCGAAGCACACGATCACGCCGGCCGACCCTACGACGGGCCGGCCGGGGCGAACGGGAACGACGTGAGGAGCCTCAGCCGGGGTAGGCCAGGCGGACCGCGCCGCGGTCGTCGACGACGACCAGCGTGAACGACTCCTCGAAGTAGAGCTGGACCGCGTCGGCGGTGTGCGAGCGGTAGCCGATCGAGAAGTCCTGCCCGACGACCAGCTCGTAGTCGCCGCCGCGCTGGCTCACGACGACGGCACCGTCGACGCCGGGCGCCCACACCACCTGGCCGCCCAGGATCTGCTTGAGGTGACGGAAGACCGGATAGCCGCCGTCCTCGGTCGTCTCGATGACGCCCGTGTAGCACTTGGGCCCGAGCGCCAGCGCGTAGGGGCCCTCGACGCCGGCGGACTTCAGCCGCACGACCGCCGTCGCCACGTAGCTGGGGTAGTCGCTGTAGTCGTCGCCGATCGGCACGATCTCGTGCGGCGACGCGGGGACCAGGCCCGTGATGTCGCCGGCCGCGTAGCCGTGGAAGACCGCGTTGTCCTCGGCGAGGGCGGCACGCTGGGCGGCGTCGATCACGCTCTGCCAGTCGGCGTCGGGGGCACCGCGGTCGGCGGCGTCGAGGGCGTCGAACGTGACCTCGAACGGCGTCTTGAACTCGACGAGCGTCTTGACCTCGCGCATCTGGGCCTGGACGCCCTCGCGCGGCGGCGCAGCCGGCGTGACGCGGCCGATGCTGTACGAGGAGCGCTCCCAGCCGTAGGGCCCGCTGACGTCGAGCAGCGCGCGCCCGGCCAGGTAGGTCTTCAGCGTCCGCGTGGCCTCTTCCTCGATCTGCTGCCAGGCCTTGGTGCTGATCGGGGCCTTCTCGCGGCGGAGATGGTCGGCGGTCACAGCGTCTCCTTGTCGGACAGGGCACCGATGCCCAACGAGCCGTTGCCCCCGCCGGGGCCGGACGGCGGCGGCGGGATCGACGGCGAGCGGCCGTCCGTGTCCTGGTCCTCGACCTCGGTGATCGGCGCCTCGGTGAAGAGGTACGTCCGCAGCATCTGGTCCCAGCCCGGGTCGTTGCGCCGCAGCCACTCGAGGGTCATGGCCGCATGCTCCTTTTCCTCGTCGCGGTTGTGGGCGAGGATCGCGCGCAGGGAGTCGTCGGTCGTGGCGTCGACCCGCTGGTCGTACCAGTCGACGGCCTCGAGTTCCTCCATCAGCGAGACGATGGCGCGGTGCCGCTCCATGGTCGCCTGGCTCAGGGCGTCCTGAGATTCGTGGAACTGGGCGCTGCCTGCGGCCACGGCCCCTCCTTCCGCTCTGGTCGTCGGACCCCGGTGTTCTACCCGGTCGGGTCGGCCGTTGACGTAGTCAGCGGACATTCTCGACAGGCTGTGGAGCCTTTTCCGCGGGCTTCCCGGCGCCCCGGCCGACCCGTTACAGGTTGCGGCGGTAGCGGCCGCCCACCTCGAACAGGGCGTCCGTGATCTCGCCGAGCGAGCAGGTGCGGACGACGTCCATGAGGACGGCGAACAGGTTCTCGCCCCGCAGCGCGGCCTGGCGCAGGCGGTCGAGGTCGTCCTCGTGGGCGTCGCCGTGGCGGTCCTGGAACTCGTGGACCCGGCGCAGCTGCGACCGCTTCTCCTCGTCGGTCGAGCGGGCCAGCTCGACGACCGGCGGTGCGTGCTCGCCGTCCGGGTTCACGAACGTGTTCACGCCGACGATCGGGAGGGACCCGTCGTGCTTGCGCTGCTCGTAGAGCATCGACTCGTCCTGGATGCGGCCCCGCTGGTAGCCGGTCTCCATCGCTCCGAGGACGCCGCCCCGCTCGGCCAACCGGTCGAACTCGGCCAGCACCGCCGCCTCGACCAGGTCGGTGAGCTCCTCGAGGAAGTAGCCGCCCTGGTTGGGGTTCTCGTTGCGGCTCGGCCCCCACTCCTCGTCGATGATCAGCTGGATCGCCAGCGCCCGCCGCACCGACTCGGCCGTCGGGGTCGTCACGGCCTCGTCGTAGGCGTTGGTGTGGAGCGAGTTGGCGTTGTCGTAGACGGCGATCAGGGCCTGCAGCGTGGTGCGCACGTCGTTGAACGCCATTTCCTGCGCGTGCAGCGAGCGGCCCGACGTCTGCACGTGGTACTTGAGCTTCTGGCTCCGCTCGTTCGCGCCGTACCGGTCCCGCATGGCGATCGCCCAGACGCGCCGGGCGACCCGCCCGAGCACCGAGTACTCGGGGTCCATCCCGTGGCTGAAGAAGAACGAGAGGTTGGGGGCGAAGTCGTCGACGTCCATGCCCCGGGCGATGTACGCCTCGACGTAGGTGAACCCGTTGGCCAGCGTGAACGCCAGCTGCGTGATGGGGTTCGCACCCGCCTCGGCGATGTGGTAGCCGGAGATCGAAGCCGAGTAGAAGTTCCGCACCTGGTGCTCGACGAACCATTCCTGGACGTCGGCCATCATCCCGAGGGCGAACTCGGTCGAGAAGATGCAGGTGTTCTGGCCCTGGTCCTCCTTGAGGATGTCGGCCTGCACGGTGCCGCGGACGTTCGCCACCGCCCAGGCGCTGAGCTCGTCGAACTCGGCTCCGCTGGGCTCGCGGCCCTCCTCGGCGCGGAACCGGTCGACCTGCTGGTCGATGGCGGCGTTGAGGAACATGGCGAGGATCGTCGGCGCCGGCCCGTTGATCGTCATCGACACCGAAGTCTTCGGGTCGCACAGGTCGATGCCGGCGAACAGGTCGCGCATGTCGTCGAGCGTCGCCACCGACACGCCGGCGTTGCCGACCTTGCCGTAGATGTCCGGACGCTCGGCCGGGTCGCGCCCGTACAGCGTCACCGAGTCGAAGGCCGTCGACAGGCGGGTGGCGGGCTGGCCCTTGGCCAGGAGGCGGAAGCGCTCGTTCGTGCGCTTGGGGTCGCCCTCACCGGCGAACATGCGGGCGGGCCGCTCGTCGTCGCGACGGAAGGCGAATACGCCGGCGGTGAACGGGTACCCGCCCGGCAGGTTCTCGCGCAGGAGGAACCGCAGCAGCTCGCCCTCGTCCGCCGTGCGCGGCAGCGACACGCGGGGGATGCGGGTGCCGGCCAGCGACTCGCTCGTCAGGCGGATGTGCGTCGTCCGGTCCCGCACGGTCACGGCCAGCTCGTCGCCCGCGTAGGCGTCGGCGGTGGCGGGCCACTCGTCCAGCAGCCGGCGGGCCTCGGGGTCGAGCCGCCCGTCCGCCTCGGCCTCCAGGGCCTCGAGTCGGGCCGTCTCGGGGGCGTCGCCGTCCCCCGCCGTGCCGCTCGCCTCCAGCATCGCCTTGACGGCTCGGACCTGCTGGCGGGCGCGGGCGGCCTCGACCTGGGCCTCGGCGCGACGGTGGTGAGACCGCACGGCCTCGGACACGTCGGCCAGGTAGCGCACCCGGTTCGGCGGCACGATCGCGGTGTCGGCCGTCGAGGCGCGCACGTCGACTCGGGGGAGGGCGCCGCCGGCGGACACCGGCCCGATGGCAAGCCCGTGGTTCGCCAGCCGGTCGCGTAGCTCCTGGTAGAGGGCCGTGACGCCGTCGTCGTTGACGCGGGAGGCGACGGTCCCGAAGGCGGGCATCGAGTCCGGCGAGGTGCCGAAGGCCCCGGTGTTGCGGACCATCTGCCGGCGCACCTCGCGCAGCGCGTCCTCGGCGCCGCGCCGGTCGAACTTGTTGATGGCGACGACGTCCGCGAAGTCGAGCATGTCGATCTTCTCGAGCTGGGTGGCGGCGCCGAACTCGGGCGTCATGACGTAGAGCGGCACGTCGACGTGGTCGACGATGGAGGCGTCGCCCTGGCCGATGCCCGGCGTCTCGACGATGACCAGGTCCGCGCCGAACACCTTGGCCGTCGCCACCATGTCGTCGAGCGCCGGGGGCAGGGCCACCCCGGCGCCGCGGGTGGCGAGCGAGCGGAAGACGACGTTCGTGCCGTCGAGGGCGTTCATGCGGATGCGGTCGCCCAGCAGCGCGCCCCCGCCCCGCCGCCGGGTCGGGTCGATGGCCAGGACGGCGATGCGCAGGCCGTCGCCCGAGTCGAGGCGGAACCGGCGGACCAGCTCGTCGCTCAGCGACGACTTCCCCGAGCCACCCGTGCCGGTGATGCCCAGCACCGGGACCGTGCGGACGGCGGCGCGGGCGTGCAGCTCGGCCACGCGGTCCGGCGCCAGACGCCCCGCCTCGAGCGCGGTGACGACCCGGGCGTATGCGGCCTCGTCGCCCGCTTCGAGGCCGTCGAAGTCGGCGGGGAGGTCGGCAGCCAGGTCGACGTCGCAGGCGGCGATCATCGTGTTGACCATTCCGGGCAGGCCCAGCGCCTGGCCGTCGGCGGGCGTGAAGATGCGGGCGACGCCGTAGGCGTGGAGGGCCTCGACCTCGGCCGGGACGATGACCCCGCCGCCCCCTCCGAAGACCTTCACGTCGTCGCGGCCCGCCTCGCGCAGCCGGTCGACCAGGTAGCGGAAGTACTCGACGTGCCCGCCCTGGTACGAGCTGATGGCGACGCCCTGCACGTCCTCCTGGATGGCGGCCCGGACGACCTCGTCGACCGAGCGGTCGTGGCCCAGGTGGACCACCTCGGCACCCTGGGCCTGGAGGATGCGCCGCATGACGTTGATGGCCGCGTCGTGCCCGTCGAACAGGCTGGCGGCCGTCACGAACCGGACGGGGTTGATCGCCACGTGGAGCGCCGGGCGGGCGTCGCCTTCGCCGCGGTCGCCGACGTCGGTCCGGTCGATGAGCGAGGTCACTGCCACAGTCCTCCTGGCGCCTCGACGGGCGGGTGCCTCGCCGTGCCTGCACTCCAAGGTACTTGGAGGTCCAATGAATTGTCTATCGACGTCCGGCCGGGCGCCGACTCGGGCTACCCCGGCGGGCTGGGGGGCCAGGTCCGGCGGTGGGCGTCGCTAGGGTCGGGCGATGGGCGACCTGAAGCCGAAGCAGTTCTGGCGCACTGCCCTGCTGTGGGCCGCTGCCCTCGGGTCCATCTCGATCGCGGGCTTCGCGGCCGGCCGGGGGGCGGGCGGGCTGGCGGTCGTGACCGGGCTCGTGGGGATCGCCCTGGCGGCGGCGGCGTTCGTCGCCTTCCGGGCGGAAGCGGCATCCGCCGTCGGACCGGAGGACTCGCCGCCCCGGCGCCACCGACGGCTGGCCCCGTCGGTAATCCGGCCCCGCGTCGCGACCGGGCTGGTCACGGGCGTGGTGTTCGCCGTCGCCCTCCAGTTCCTGGGCGGGGAGGACCGGCGCTCGTTGGCCGGCGGCGTGACCCAGGCGGTCGTGCTCGGCGTCGCCTACACCACGATCCTCCTGTGGCAGGCGTGGGCGCCGGCGCCGGAGGGCACGCCGCCCGGGCCGGACCAGCCCCCGCCGCCCGATCCGACCACCCGGCGAGAGGCACCGTGACGAGGGCGTTCATCCGCTCCCCGGCCATCGTCCGACAGCGCCGGATTCGGGGCGTGACCCGCGGGTAGAAGCTTGGGCATGCACGCTCTCGCCATCGTCACCCTGACCTTGTCCGGTCTCGCCGGCGTGCTGTTCGGCAGTGACCTCCTCGACCGACGGCTCACGATCCGCTCGGGCGGATCGGTCGAGCCGCTCGCTCCGGCGGCCGCCACGGCCGCCGACGAGCCCGCCGTGGCCCCTGTCGCCGCGCCGGCGCCGACCGCGACGGGCCGCCACGCCTCGGCGATGCGCCCGGTGGCCCCGTGTCACCACTGCCGCGGCCGCAGCACGACGATGCCCGCCACCAAGGTGCTCCGCACCCCTGGCCCCCTCCGGGTGGCCGCCTCCCACTGATCACCGGCCCACCGGCCCACCGGCCCACGCCGCTCAGCCGGCCCGCCTGGTCCGGGCGGCGGGCGACGACGTGGGCCCCGCTCGAGGCGGTCCCGCGGCGAACGCGCCGCAGTCCGCGCTCACGGGCGGACGATGACCGTCTTGGCAGTGTGGGTGGCGAGGGCGTCGGGGGCGTCGTCCCACGGGGCGACCGTCTCGGTGACGAGGGACGGGTCGAGGCGGCCGTCGGTGACGAGCGCCAGCGCCTTTGGGATGACGGCGCGGGCGTCCACCCGGGCGGTCACGAACGTCACGCCGCGTGTGTACATGGAGAGCAGCGGGAGGACGACGTCCTGGAAGTAAGGGGCGATGCTGGTGCAGGTCCCGCCGGCGGCGGTCGAGGCGAGGGCGTAGCGCAGCCCGTCCGCCTGGCCGGAGGCGTCGACGACGATCGGGTAGTGCCCGTGCTTCGACGACCAGTCGCTTTCGATCGGGGTGGCGCCGACCCGCTCGGCCCGGGCGAGGCGGTCGGCGTCGCGGTCGAGGTAGTCGACCCGCTCGGCGCCCAGCACCCGGGCGATGGCGGCGGCGTAGAAGGGGATGCTCGCCGCTCCCCCGCCGACGATGAGAACCGGGGCGCGCGGCTCGGCGGCCAGCGTGGGGCCGACCGTGCGCCAGCCGTCGGGGATGTTGTCGCTCATGCTGGCCACCACCGCCGGCTCGATCCCGGCCGGGGCGGCGACGAGCATGGCGTCGGCGAAGGGCACCCGGACCAGGTCGGCCAGCGCCCCGCCCCACTGCAGCCCGCCGAGGGCGCCGAGACCGTAGGCCGACATGTACGGCACGGCCCGGCACGACCCGGTGAGGCCCCGGGCGCACTGGTCGCACGCCCCGCACGACACCTGGAACGGGACGATCACGCGGTCGCCGGCGGCGACGGACGTGACCTCGTCCCCCACGGCGACGACGTCGGCGACGAACTCGTGCCCGAAGGGGTACGGCCCCGCCAGCGGCGCCTTGCCGGCGACCACCGCGGTGTCGAGGTCGCAGGTGGCAACGGCCACCGGGTGGACGATGGCGTCCCGCCCGCCGTCGAGCACGGGCTCGTCGACCTCCCGCCACCGCAGGTCCCCCGGTCCGTGGAACCACAAACTTCGCATACGCCCGACGCTAAGTAGACCACCCGTCATAGTCAAGCCGTCCGCCTCGGACCCGCCTCGGCGGTCGTCGCCGGGGCGCCCGTCGCCCGCGGCGGGTCAGCTCTTGACGAGGCGCTCGATCGCCTTGGTGGCCTCGGCGATCTTGTCGGAGGCGTCGGGGCGGGACTCGGCCACGGCCTCGGTGACGCAGTGGCGGAGGTGCTCGTCGAGGAGGCCGACGGCCACGCTCTGCAGGGCGCTCGTGACCGCCGAGATCTGGGTGAGGACGTCGATGCAGTACGTGTCGTCGTCGACCAGGCGCTGCAGGCCCCGAACCTGGCCCTCGATCCGGCGGAGGCGCTTGAGGTAGTCGTCCTTGGTCATCGTGTAGCCCGGCACGCCTCATACCCTAGCGGGGTATTGCCTCCATCGTGGTCCACGAGGCCTAGGGTGGGGACGTGCTGATCGGCTCGCATGTCCCTCCGTCCGACCCCCTGGGCACCGCCGCCGCCGAGGGGGCCGACCTCGTGCAGATCTTCCTCGGCGACCCGCAGAGCTGGAAGAAGCCGGCTCCCCGGGAGGACGCCGAGTCGCTCAAGGCCTCGCCCGTGCCGGTCTACGTCCACGCTCCGTACCTGATCAACGTGGCGTCGCCGAACAACAAGATCCGCATCCCGTCGCGCAAGATCCTGCAGCAGACGTGCGACGCCGCCGCCACGGTCGGCGCCGCGGCGGTGATCGTCCACGGCGGCCACGTGACGGCCGACGACGACCCCGACGCCGGGTTCGCCCGCTGGCGCAAGGCGCTCGAGCAGCTCGAGTCCGACGTGCCCGTCTACCTCGAGAACACCGCCGGCGGAGACCACGCCATGGCCCGCCACTTCGACACGATCGGCCGCCTGTGGGAGCAGATCGGCGACCTCGGCGTCGGCTTCTGCCTCGACACCTGCCACGCCTGGGCCGCCGGCGAGGGGCTGGTCGACGCCGTCGAGCGGATCATGGGGATCACGGGCCGCATCGACCTGGTCCACTGCAACGACAGCCACGACGAGGCCGGCTCGGGCCGCGACCGCCACGCCAACCTCGGCGCCGGGTCGATCGACGTCGACCTGCTCGTCGCCGTGGTGTCCAAGGCCGGCGCCCCGGTCGTGTGCGAGACCGCCGACGAGGGCCGTAAGGACGACATCGCCCTGCTGAAGGACCGCTGCACCACCTGACCGCCCGGCCCAGCCGGGGGTCAGGGGACGCGGCGGGCCTGGTCGGCCCGCAGGACCATCACGGTCCTGATGGCCGAGCCGAACGTGGCAAGCACACAGGCGGCGAGGACGACGCACGCCGCCACGTGTGCGGCCATGTGCGAGAGGCCCTCGGCCGCGGCCGGCATGGCGTCAGACCTAGTTCTGGGCCGCCCGGGCGGGGCCCGGGTCGCCGGCCGCGCCGTTCCCACCGGCCGCGCCGTTCCCACCGGGCGCGCCGTTCCCACCGGGCTCGTCCCGAACCAGCGTGTGGTAGAGGTCGGCGTACAGGCCGCCCGCCGCCAGCAGGTCACGGTGGGTGCCGCGCTCGACCACCCGGCCGTCGTCGAGGACGAGGATCTGGTCCGCCGCCGTGATCGTGGACAGGCGGTGGGCGATGACGAGGCTCGTCCGACCGGCCAGGGCCCCGGCGAGCGCCCGCTGCACGGCCGCCTCGTTCTCGCTGTCGAGGTGGCTGGTGGCCTCGTCGAGGATCACGATGGACGGGTCCTTGAGCAGCATGCGGGCGATGGCGACCCGCTGCTTCTCACCGCCGGACAGCCGGTAGCCGCGGTCGCCGACCACCGTGTCGTAGCCCTCGGGCAGCGAGGCGATCACGGCGTGGACCTGCGCCGCCCGGGCCGCGGCCTCGACCTCGGCGTCGGTGGCATCGGGGCGGGCGTAGCGCAGGTTGTTGCCGATCGTGTCGTGGAAGAGGTGGGGGTCCTGGCTGACGACCCCGACGGCCGTGTGGAGGGACTCCTGCGTGACGTCGCGGACGTCGTGCCCGTCGACCCGCACCGCCCCGGACGTGACGTCGTAGAGCCGCGGCACGAGCATCCCGAGCGTCGTCTTCCCCGCTCCCGAGGGGCCCACGAGCGCCACGAGCTGGCCGGGCTGGATGGCGGCCGACACGCCCCGCAGCACGGGGCGGGGCGGCTCCGTCGGCTCCACGGCCGTGCCGGCGGGCCGGCCGCCGGCGGCCACCGTGGGGTCGAGCTCGAGCGTGGCGACGATGACGTCGCGGGGGTAGGCGAACCAGACGTCGTCCAGCTCGATGGCGCCCGTCGGGGAGGCGAGGGGCACCGCGCCGGGCCGGTCCTCCAGCGGGACGGCCGCGTCGAGCACCTCGAACACCCGGTCGAACGACACCAGTGCGCTCATGAGGTCGACCCGGGCGTTCGTGAGCGCGGTGAGAGGCGCGTACAGGCGGGTGACGTAGGCGGCCAGCGCCACGAGCGTGCCCACCGACAGGTCGCCGGACATCACCTGCAGGCCGCCCACCCAGTAGATGGCGGCGGTGCCGATGGCGCCGACGAGGCCGAGGGCGATGAAGAAGGTCCGCCCGACCAGGGCCACGCGTACCCCGGTGACGCGCACGGCGTCGGCCCGGTCTGCGAAGGACCGGCTCTCGTCGTCCGACCGGCCGAACAGCTTCACCAGCAGCGCCCCGGCCACGTTGAACCGCTCGGTCATGGTGGCGTTCATGGACGCGCTCAGGTCCATCTGCGTGCGGCGCAGCGCCTGCATGCGCCGGCCCACCCGTTTGGCGGGGAGGATGAACAGCGGTAGGACGATCAGGGACAGGCCGGTCAGCCGCCAGTCGAGGAACGCCATGGCGCCGATCGTCGTGACCAGCGAGATCAGGTTGGACACCACCGACCCGACCGTCCCCGTCAGGGCCTGCTGGGCGCCGAGGACGTCGGAGTTGAGCCGGTTGGTCAGCGCCCCGGTCTGCGTGCGGGTGAAGAAGGCGACCGGCATCCGCTGCACGTGGTCGTACAGGGCGGTGCGCAGGTCGTAGATGACGCCCTCGCCGATGCGGGAGGACCAGTACCGGTCGGCCAGGGCGAGGCCGCCGTTGGCGAAGGCGGCCAGCACCGCCAGGCCGGCGAGGAGGTGCAGCAGGCCGCGGTCGCCGCCGTCCCCGCCCTGCGGGATGGCCGAGTCGATGATCGAGCGGAACAGCAGCGGCGGGGTGAGCTGGACCAGCGCCTGGGCGATGATCGTGCCGACGTAGGCCAGCAGCATCCACCGGTAGGGCCGGGCGAAGCGCCAGACGCGCCGGACCACGGTGCCGTCGAAACGGGCACCGGCGATGGTCGAGCGGTCGGCCCCCAGCAGGCCGCCGGGACCGCCGCCGGGGCCTCCGACGCGCATCAGGGCAGGCTACGGCCGCCCGGCGCCGGCCGGACACGGCGGCCCGGCCGGGGCCGGACGCGGCCGTGCCGCCCCCGCGGTCGGGGACGGCACGGTGCTGGACACCGGCCGCCGGGTGGCGAGGCCGAGCCCGGGATCAGCTGTCGGACGAGGAGGACGACGGGCCGGCCCGGGCCGGCTCGGGCTCGGGTTCCTCCGCCTCGTCGGGCGCCCCGTCCCCGTCGGCGTCGCCGGCGGCGGCGTCCTCCTCGGAGGCGGGCGTGGTGGCGGTGGCGGCCGGGGCGGCGGACGCACCGGCGGTGACGCCCGCGGCGCCGTTGCCGCGGCCGTTCGTGCCCACGCCGTCGGTCGCATCGTCGTCGTCCTTGCCGGGGACGGCGGGCGTGCCGCCGGCGACCAGGCGCCGGACGATGACCACCAGCGACAGCGCCGCCAGGCCGTAGGCCACGAACCCGGCCCCGAAGCTGGCGTTCATGCCGAAGAACATGGCGATGAGCACGGCGAACACGGACGCCACCACCGACATCGCCCCGTTGATGCCCCACATGAAGGCGGTGGGTGCCCCCTCGGTCCGGGAGGCGGCCGCCATGCCGATGGAGAACGGCATGCCCATGAACAGGGCCAGCGGCGCCAGGATCCCGACGGCCACGGCGATGCGGACCGGCGTGGTCGAGGCCTCGGCGGCGTCGATGGCGGCGTGGGTGATGAGGCCGAACACCACCAGCAGGGTGATCAGCACGCCGACCGGGACGATCAGCGACCGCGGCCGGCCCGGGTCGATCAACTTCTCGACGAGCATCGACCCGATGCCGCTGAACACCAGCACGGTGAACAGCACGACCACCAGGGCGTACGTCGGGTGCCCGAGGAAGGTCGACAGCCGTTGCAGCTGCGAGAACTCGATGAGCATGAACCCGAGCCCGATGCCGGAGAAGAAGAGGTAGTAGGGCGCCATGCCCTTGTGCTGCGACTCGCGGCTCATCTTGACCAGCGGGCCGCCGATGCACACCGAGGCCAGCAGGAGCACCGCCAGCGCCAGCGAGCCCAGCGTGAGCACCGGCCGGAAGATGAGATCGTCGCTGAAGCCCTCGCCCGACAGGAACGTCCCGATCTTCGCCATCTGGAAGAAGAAGGGACGGTTGTCGGTGGGCGGCGACAGGTCCTGGTCGAACTGGGCGATGCCCTCGCTCGGGCCGCCAGGCGCCACGATGTCGGCGAAGCGCTGGTCGGTGGCCTCGGTGGGCGTGAGGATCGTCGTGAACTGCAGGTCCTGCGCCCGCTCGGTGATCGTGTCGATCCGGTCCTGCGTGAGCGGGTTCTCGCTCACGAGGATCGTGGCGGCCGTCGCCCCGAACTGGGTCGGCGGGCCCTGGAAGATCAGCACGTGGTCACGGGGGTCCTCGATGCCCCGCTGGGTGAGCACCTCGCTGGCCAGCGACGCCGTGCGCAGGGTCTCGAACGGCTCCTGGCCGCCGATCGAGTACCAGCGGGACACCGACAGCATCCCGTCGTCGTCGATGTGGTCGAGGAAGGTGTTCCAGGAGTCGGTCGTGTACAGCGAGTTCTCGGACAGGGCGTAGGCGCCGGCCGAGGAGGCCGCCCAGGTGTCGATGAGCGACATCTGGATCATGTCGAACTCGTCCTCGGTGCGGGTCAGCCAGCTGCGGGCCTCGTCGTTGACGAGGCGGACCCGCTCGTCGCCCTCGAGGTTCGTGAAGTCGCCCAGCTCGTTGGTGACGATGTCGAGGATGTTCGTGTTGATCTCGATGCCGGTCACCCGGTCGACGTCGAACTCCAGGGCCGAGAGGACGTCGCGCCCGCCGCCGACGCCGATCACCGCGGTCTCCGACCCCTCGTCGAGGCCGTAGTAGCCGAGGTTGGTGACGTCGTAGCGGAGGAAGTCGGTGGTCTCCTCGTTGCCGTCGTAGCCGGTGATCATCGTGCCGGCGGTGCCGTCGATGAGCATCGACATCTGGGGGACCACGATGTCGCCCGGCAGCTCGGGGCTCATGCCGTAGCCGGCCGGCCAGCCGACGTCGGTCCGCTGCCCGTCGACCGTGATGCGCGAGTAGGCGTTCCAGCGGTCCATCGTGTGCAGCGTGTCCTGCTCCTCCTTGGCCCACAGGACCCGGATGAACGGGTTGCCGTTGTCGTGGCGGACCATGTTGATGCCCGAGAGGGCGGCGAGCCCGACCAGCACGATGCCGGAGTACGCCTTGGCCCGCCCCGGCAGCACCGGCCCGGCGGCGACCGCCATGAGCAGGGCACCGATGCAGGCGAAGGCGGCGATGGCGATGACGAGGCTGGGGCCGTCGATCCAGCGGAACACGATGACCAGCAGGACGCAGCCCAGGCCGGCGCCGACGAGGTCGGCGGCGTAGAGCCGGTTGACGCGCTCGAAGCGGGTCAGCGCCAGCGCCACCACGATGCCGCTGCACACGAACGGCACCGAGATGACGACGCAGGTCAGCACGATCGAGCTGACACCGGCCATCGTCATGCGAGGCACGAACGGGATGGCCAGCTGCGAGATGAACGCCAGCGCCACCGAGATGCCGAAGGCCAGCGAGAAGCGCCACATCTGGCGCTGCACCTTGTCCGGCGTGAAGGAGTCGGGCCGCAGGTGGACGATCAGGGCGCCCAACGTGGTGCCGAACAGGGCCACCGAGATGGCCACGAAGGCGAAGTGGTACCACATGGTCACGCTGAAGATCCGCGTCAGCACGATCTCGTACATCAGCGTCGTCAGTGTGATGACGAACAAGCCGGCATAGGTGGCCGGACTCGGCCGGAGCTTCGACGCCCCAGTCGCGGCAGAGGCCATCTGCTCACCCCCAACGGTAGACAGCCGGGCCATTTGATAGTCGACAGACGTGGTCGTTGCCACCTCGACTGTCAATAACGAATGTCATCACGGCCGGTCGCCGGCGCCGGGACGCGGTGTCGGCTTTCGCGGCACCCGCAGTGCGTGGTAGCAAATCCGCTTGCACCAGACTGCGCAAGCAGGGTTTTGGGGGTCCCAAACCGTGGGCGCCGGACCGTGCGTCGCGACCAGGGGGTGCCGACACGACGATGCTTCCCGAGCTCACCAAGTCCGAGCGCGAGGCGCTCAAGGCCATCTACCGCGCCACACGCGACGGGTCGGTCGCGCACACCGGCTCGCTGGCCGACGTGCTGGGCCTGTCTCCCGGGACGGTGACCACGCTGGTCAAGCGGCTGGCGGACCGCGAGATGGTCGTGCACCGCCCCTACCAGGGCGTCACGTTCACGGCCGACGGACGCCGTGCCGCCGTCGGCCTGGTGCGGCGCCACCGCATCGTCGAGCGATTCCTCGCCGACATGCTGGGGTACGCCTGGAACGAGGCGGACCACTACGCCGTGGCGTTCGAGCACGACCTGCCGGACGAGGTGACCGAGCGCCTGTACACGGCCCTGCACCGGCCGGCGACGTGCCCGCACGGCTTCCCGATCCCGCAACCGGAGGACGCTGACCTCCCGGCGACGCCGGAGCTGTACGACCTCGAGCCCGGCGACATCGCCGAGATCGCGGTGTCGGGGTCCACCCAGCCCGAGATCGTGTCGTTCCTCGAGACCCTCGGCGTCCGGCCGGGTGCCGAGGTCGTGGTGGTCGAGAAGCACCCGTTCGACGGCCCGCTGGTCGTCGAGGTCGAGGGGCGGGCCCGGACGCTGGGCGAGCGGGTGGCCCGGCAGGTCTACGTCACGAAAACGCGCCCCGGTGCCCAGCGCACCGAGGCCGGAAGTTGAAGAACCGGAAGAGAAGGTAGGAGGACAACGGATGTCCGTGTTGTTGGCCGCCGAGGGCGGCTACCAGGAGTTCACCCTGGCGGGAGGTGAGTGGGCGATCCTCGTCGGTTCGGCGTTGACCGCGCTGCTCGCCCTCGCCGTGGGCTTCGTGCTCATGCGGGGGGTCCTGGCCGCCGACCAGGGCACGCCCAGCATGATCGAGATCGCCGCGGCGATCCAGGAAGGTGCCCTCGCGTACCTGCGGCGGCAGTTCCGGACCATCGGGTTCATCCTCATACCGCTGGCGATCATCGTTTTCGTCACGTCGGTCGAGGTGCTGCGCGACGACGGGACCACGGCCCTGACGTTCGTCCAGTCGGGGCTGTTCCGCACGCTCGCCTTCGTGGCCGGCTGCCTCATGTCGGGCCTGACCGGCTTCATCGGCATGGGCCTGGCCGTGCGGGGCAACGTCCGCACCGCGGCCGCCGCCCGCACGGGCAAGCTGGCCCCGGCGCTGCAGGTGGCGTTCCGGACCGGCGGCGTCGCCGGCATGTTCTGCGTCGGCCTCGGTCTCATCGGCGCCACGCTGATCATGATGGTGTTCCAGAACACCAGCTCGGCGATCCTCGTCGGCTTCGGCTTCGGCGGCTCGCTGCTGGCGCTCTTCCTCCGGGTCGGCGGCGGCATCTTCACGAAGGCCGCCGACGTCGGCGCCGACCTCGTCGGCAAGGTGGAGGCGGGCATCCCCGAGGACGACCCCCGCAACCCGGCCACCATCGCCGACAACGTGGGCGACAACGTGGGCGACTGCGCCGGCATGGCCTCCGACCTGTTCGAGAGCTACGAGGTCACCCTCGTGGCGTCGATCATCCTCGGCGTCTCCGGCTTCACCGCCATCGGGGCCAACCCGGCCCTCGGCCTCGTGTTCCCGCTGGCCGCCCGCGCCGTCGGC
>DATFOS010000213.1:0-13140 GCA_035265325.1 Acidimicrobiales bacterium | reverse complement strand
CGTGAAGATCACGTGGTCGGCCGGGTCGACGCCCGGCTGCTCGATCTCGACCGTCTCCGCGATGGCGTCGGGCGACACCATGTGGATGCACTTCCACGGGCAGATGTCGACGCAGCCCTCGCACATGATGCACTCGGACTGATCGATGTGGATGAACTGCTTGGGCTTGACCGCCTTGGACAACCAGGCGGCGTCGACCTCTTGGAGGACGTAATCGGCCCGGAACTCGGGCATGGGCGGGTTGGCGTCGGTCTTGGCCACGCTCAGCCCTCCCGCACCAGCGGGCGCCCGTAGCGGGACGCCGGGATCGCCTTCGGCTTCTCCTTGGCGCGGTCCTGCCAGATGGCCCACAGGCCGACGTGGAGGGCGATGCCCAGCCCGTAGATGCCGAGCACGATGAAGTCGCGGATCACCAGCATCGAGACGGTGAGCGGTTGGTTGCCGGTCGGCTCGAACAGGTAGTTGTCGACCGTCCAGCCCAACTCGTTGTCGGCGTAGGTGAGCCACTGGTGCGGGATCACCCCGTACCACCAGAAGAACAGGAAGAAGGCGAACGTGGCCGCGGCCATCGCCTCCCCCCAGGAGAGCGGCGCGCCGACAGCGCGGCGTCGGCTGAAGAGGAGCACGGCACCGACGCCTGCGAACCCGACGATCAAGGTCATGATGAAGGCGACCACTAGCTCGCGACTCCCTCGTGAAATCGCTCACATTCTACGTTGTCATCCCACGAGCGCAGGCGACCTGGCTGGTTTAGCACGGCCCCCCGGAGCGGTTCACATTCCGATCATGCGCCGTGGTGGGGCCCCGTCGCTGGACCTTCGCCCCGCCGGCCGCTCCCGGGCCGGCTCTCGCCCGGCTCTTGGTACCGCACTCCGGGGACTGCCTAGAGTGACCGGCCGAGTCCGTCGACGGAGGCTGCGTTGACCGAGATCCCCGAGCATCTTCTCAAGCGCTCCCGCGAGCGCCGGGCCGCCCTGGGCCTGGGCGGCGACGCCCCGGCCGAGGCGCCCGCCGAGGCGGGTGCCTCCCCGGCGGCCACGCCGGCCCCCGCCGCGGCCGCCACCCCGGCGCCGCGGCCCGCCACGCCGGCCGAGGCTCCGCCCCCCGAGCCGCCCAAGCCCGACCCGGTCTACATCCAGGCCGCCAAGTCCCGCCGGAAGGTCCCGTTCTGGGCCATGTCGGTGCTGGTGGCCCTGCCGCTGTGGGGCTACGTGTTCGTGCGCACGCTCGAGCCCGCCCCCTCCGGCGAGGAGGACGTGTTCACGCTGGGCGCCGAGGTCTACACCCGCTGCTCCTCCTGCCACGGCGGGTCGGGCGACGGCTCGGCGGCCATCCCCGGCTTCACGGACGGGCAGCTCCAGGAGACCTGGCCCGACTACCGCGACCAGATGATGTGGATCCGGCTGGGATCCGAGGGCTGGCCGGGCGACACCTACGGCGCCAACGACAAGCCGAAGAACGGCGGCATGCCGGCCTGGGCGCTCACCGACGCCGAGCTGGCCCAGGTCGTCCTCCACGAGCGCACGCTCGGCGGCGAGGAGATCGACGAGACCAGCGAGGACTACGCCGACCTCATCGCCATCGCCGAGGGTGAGATGACGTTCGCCGACGTGGGCCTGGGCCCGGTGGCGGAGGAGCACGGGGTCCCCGAGGACCGCCTCAGCAGCTGAGCGGGCGGCGTAGCCGCCCGCTCCGCTGCGGAAGAGCGTGGGCGGCCTCCGGCCGGCGCAACCTGGTTCCGCCCGAGCTGTTCCGGCCTTCGGCCGGGCTCGGGCGGTGTCCGGCACGCTCGCTGCGCTCGCGGCCGGCCAGGGTCCGCGCTCACGCCCACGGCCTGCCGCGCGCTCGCTGCGCTCGCGCCGGGCCGCGCTCACGTCCCGCGATCTGGGCCACGCTCGCTGCGCTCGCGCGGACAGGGACCCCGCTCACGCCAGCGCCTCGTCGTGCCGGCTCACGCACCGCTACGGGCTCGGCCGGAGGCCGAGAGCGGCCGCAGGCCGGGGATGCCTTTGAGCTTTCGCTCAATTCCCGTAGCCTGACGCCCGTGAGGTGCCGCCCATGACCAGTCATCGGTACGACGTCCTGGTGGTCGGGGGTGGGCCGGCCGGCGCCGCCGCCGGCTACTGGCTGGCCGCCGCCGGGCGCGACGTCTGTGTGCTCGAGCGCAAGGCGTTCCCCCGCGACAAGACGTGCGGCGACGGGCTCACCCCCCGGGCCGTCCACCAGCTCGCCGACATGGGGCTGGAGGAGGCGATCGCCATGAACCACCACCGCCACGGCGGCCTCCGGGCGGTGGCGCACGGCATCACGCTCGAGCTGCCCTGGCCGCAGCACCCGGTGTTCCCCGACTACGGCTACGTGGTCCGCCGGCGCGACCTCGACATGCTGGTGGCCAACCACGCCGCCGCCAAGGGCGCCGAGCTGCGCACGTCGACCGAGGCCGTCGCCCCCCTGATGCGCGACGGCCTGGTCACCGGGGCCGTGGTGAAGGACAAGGAGACGGGCGAGGCCTCCGAGGTCCACGCCCGCTACGTCGTCGTGGCCGACGGCTCGCTGTCCCGCTTCGGCCGGGCGCTCGGCACCTCCCGCAACAAGGCGTACCCCCAGGGCATCGCCATCCGCGGGTACTTCGAGAGCCCGCTGTCGGCCGACCCGTGGATCGAGTCGGCGCTCGACGTGCACGACCGGTCCGGCGCCTCGATGCCCGGCTACGGGTGGATCTTCCCGCTGGGCGACGGGACGATCAACGTGGGCATCGGCCTGCTGTCGACGTTCAAGGGTTACAAGGACGTCAACACCACCCACCTCATGCATGAGTGGGCGGCCACGGCGCCCGAGCGGTGGGGCATCGACCCCGACGCCATGCTCGCCCCGCCCACCGGCGGGCGGCTGCCGATGGCGGGGTCCATCGAGCCCAAGGTCGGGCCGAACTGGGTCGTCATCGGCGACGCCGCCGGGTCGATCAACCCGTTCAACGGCGAGGGCATCGACTACGCCTACGAGACCGCCCGCATGGCCACCGGCCTGCTCGACGAGGCGCTGGCCTCGGGCGACGCCCGGCCGCTGCAGCGCTACCCCGCCCTGCTCGACGCCGAGTACGGGCTCTACTTCAAGGTGGCCCGCAACTTCGCCCGCATCATCGGCCAGCCCGTGCTCATGCGCGAGCTGACCCGGGTCGGCATGCGCTCGCACAGCCTCATGGAGTGGGTGCTGCGGATCATGGCGAACCTGCTCCGCGAGGACGAGTTGGGGCCGGCGGAAGCGGCCTACAAGGCCGTCTCCCGCCTCGCCCGGCACATCCCGGAGCCGGCGCCGGCCTGAACGGCCGGCGCCCGCCCGCGGGCTACTCGACCGTGAGGGTCGCCGCCATCGAGGGGTGGATCTCGCAGTGAAAGCCGTACTCGCCGGCCTCCGAGGGCACGTCCACCGGGACAGACTCGCCGTCGGCCACCGGCACGTCGAAGCCGCCGTCGTCGGCGGTGAACGTGTGCGCCCCGCCCGAGCTGTTGGTCACCTCGATCACGCCGCCGGCCGGCACCGAGACGTCGCTGTAGTCGAACGACGTGACCTCATAGGCGACGGCGCCGCCGCTCGCCACCCCGGTGCTCTCGCCGGTGTCCTGGGACGTCGCCGACGTGGTGGCGTCCGACGTGGTGTCCTCGGTGGCGGCGTCGTCGTCGCCGTCGTCACCGCCGCAGGCCGCCAGGCCGAGGGCCAGGACCGCGCCCACGCCGAGAGCCACCCACGTCCGCCCGTAACTCGGTTGTTCCGTCACGGGCGTGGAGCGTGTCACACCTTCCGTACTGGTGCGGACGCGTCCTCGTCGTCGGCGGGCTCGGGCTCCTCCTCGGCGGCGCCGGCCTCGGGCTCCCGCTCGACGGCTTCGGGCGCCGCCACCTCATCGGCCTCCACCTCGGCCGTCGTGGGGGTGTCGACGTCGTCCGGGGCGTCCTCGGCGGTGGCGTCGTCCTCGGCGTCCGTCTCCTCGGCGGCCTCGTACTCGTCCGCTTCGGCGGTGGCGTCGTCGGCCGTCTCGGCCTCGTCGGCCCTCTCGATCTTGTCGGCCGTCTCCGCCTCGTCCGTCGTGGCCGGCTCGACGGGGGCGTCGGCGAGCAGGGCCAAGCGGGGGCGGACCTTCCAGAGGATGAAGATGCCGGCCGGGACCATGACCACCGACATCCATTGGGCGCCGGTGAGGCCCGCGACCCGCTCGTCGTTCACCCGCACGGCGTCGGAGAGGAAGCGGCACACGCCGTAGATCAGGACGAACAGGCCCACCAGCGTGCCCGTGGGGAGCTCGCGGCCGGCCCGCCGGGCCCGCCACAGCAGCAGCGACATCACGCCGAACAGCACCAGCAGGTAGAGGAACTCGTACAGGGCCGTGTTGTGGAACGTGGTCCCGACCGTGAGCGGCGCATCGCCCAGGAACGGCTCGCGCACCTCGCCGCCGTCGTACCGGCTGGCCAGGAAGACGTCCGTGGCGTTCCCGAAATGCTCGCCGACCGAGTAGCAGCCGACCCGACCGAAGGCGAGGCCCGCCGCCAGCCCGTAGGCGTAGCCGTCGAGCACGTGCCAGCGGGTCAGCCGCGGCCAGCGCTTGAAGAACGGCAGGCCGACGATCAGGGCGGCGATGAAGCCGCCCGAGAACTGGATGCCGCCCTCCCAGATGGCGATGACGTCGACCGGGTTCTCGATCTGGTCGGTGTGGGTGGCGGCCCAGGTCAGGCGCGCGCCGATGATGCCGGCGAGGACCATCCACGTGGCGACCCGGTACGTCTCGTCACGCTCGACGCCGAAGCGCTCCGAGTAGCCGGCGGCGAGCCAGGCGCCGACGAGGACGCCGAGCGCCACGAACAGCCCGAAGGTGCGGAGGCTGAGCGGCCCGAGCTCGATCGTCGGGAACGTCGTGTAGGGAATGGCAGCGAACACGGGGACATGCTGCCAGCTCGCAGGGTGCCGCAGGACAGCGACCCGGCGATCCGGGGGTCAGTCGGCGGCCAGCGGCTCGACCCAGCCGCCGAACGGCGCCGCCAGCGCGTCGGCGGACGACGGGCCCCACGTGCCCCGGCGGTACAGCTCGGACTGCGGGGGCGCATCGAGCACGGGCTGGACGATCCGCCATTGCTCCTCGACCGAGTCGGCCCGCCCGAAGCGGCGGTGGTCGCCCTCCATGGCGTCCTCCAGCAGGCGCTGGTAGGCCTCCTGCCGGCCCGGGAACACCGAGTCGAAGCTCACGTCGAGGTCGATCTGGCGGCTGCGCAGCTCGTCGCCGGGCACCTTGGCCTGGACCTGGAGCGTCACGCCGTCGTCGGCACCGAGGCGGAAGCGGAGCCGGTTGGGCTGGGGCCGCATGGACCGGTGGTGGGCGAACAGCATCTGCGGCGGGGCCTGGAACGTGACCACGACCTCGGTGGCGGTGACCGGCATCTCCTTGCCGGTGCGGATCAGCCAGGGCACTCCGGCCCACCGCCACGACTCGATCTCGAGCATCAGCGCCACGTAGCTCTCGGTGTCGCTCCCGGCGTCGACGCCGTCCTCGTCGGTGTAGCCCCGGTACTGGCCGCGCACGACGTGGCGCGGGTCGATGACCCGGACCTGGCGGAAGAGGCGGACCCGCTCGTCGGCGAGGGCCCGGTCGTCGGACGAGACCGGCGGGTCCATGGCGAGCAGGGCCATCACCTGGAGGAGGTGGTTCTGCACGACGTCGCGCAGGGCGCCCACCGACTCGTAGAACTTGCCGCGGCCCTCGACGCCGAACTTCTCGGCCATCGTGACCTGGACGCTGGCGACGTGCGTCCGGTTCCACAGCGGCTCGAGCATCGAGTTGGCGAAGCGGAAGACCAGGATGTCCTCGACGGATTCCTTCCCGAGGAAGTGGTCGATCCGGTAGATCGAGCCCTCGGGGAAGACGGCGTGGAGGACGTCGTTCAGCTCGGTGGCCGTGGCGGTGTCGCGGCCGAACGGCTTCTCGACCACGACCCGCGATCGCGGCGTGTTGAGCCCGACGCGGGCGAGGCCCTGGACGACGTCGTCGAACAGCGACGGCGGGATGGCCAGGTAGAAGAGCGGGCGCTCGACGCCGGCCAGCCGCTCGGCCAGCTGGTCGAACGTCGAGTCGTCGCGGTAGTTGCCGCTGACGTAGGTGAGCCGGGTGGCCATCTCCTTCCACGCCGTCTCGTCGACGTCGCACTTGGCGAGGATCGACTCGTGCGCCCGGTCGCGCAGCTCGTCGTCGGTCCACTCGGACGACGACACGCCGATGACCGGGACCGCGCACCGCCCGGCCCGGATCATCTCGTAGACGGCGGGGAAGATCTTCTTCTTGGCCAGGTCCCCGGTGGCCCCGAACAGGACGAGGGCGTCGCTGGGCGGCTGCTTGGGCATCAGGCTCCTCGCGGGTCGACGGGTTGGTCGCCGGCGGCCTGCTCGGTCTCGGCGAGGATGGCGTGGCCCCCGAACTGGTGGCGCAGCGCGGCGACGGCCTTCATCGCCAGGGAGTCGTCGTGCTGCGAGACGAAGCGGGCGTGGAGGGCGGCGCTGATCGCCGGCGTGGGCACGCCGCGCTCGATCGCCTCCTGCACGGTCCAGCGGCCCTCGCCGGAGTCGGTGGCGTAGCCGCGGATGCCGTCGAGGTCGGGGGTGGACTCGAGCGCGTTGACGAGGAGGTCCAGCAGCCACGAGCGGACGACGGAGCCCTCGCGCCAGGCGTCGAGCGCCCCCACGACGTCGATGCCGAGGCCCGAGCGCGCCAGCAGCTCGTAGCCCTCGGCATAGGACTGCATGATCCCGTACTCGATGCCGTTGTGGACCATCTTCGTGAAGTGACCCGTGCCCACCTTGCCGGCGTGGACGAGGCCGCCGCCCTCGGGCGCCAGGGCGTCGAACAGCGGCTGGGCGGTCGCCACGTGGGCCTCGTCGCCCCCCACCATCAGGCAATAGCCCTCGGTCAGGCCCCAGACGCCGCCGCTGGTGCCGCAGTCGACGAAGCCGATGCCCTTGGCGGCCAGCTGCTCGCCCCGGCGGACCGAGTCGCGCCAGTTCGAGTTGCCGCCGTCGACGACGACGTCGCCCTCGCTCAGGAGGTCGCCGAGCTGGTCGACCACGCCCTCGGTGGGGTCGCCGGCGGGGACCATGGCCCAGGCCACGCGGGGGCCGGGCGCGAGCTTCCCCACCAGCTCCTCCAGCGAGGACACCGCGGACTTGTCGCTGTGCGGGTCGAAGCCCACGACCTCGTGCCCGGCCCGGGACAGGCGGGTGGCCATGTTGCCGCCCATCTTCCCGAGGCCGATCATGCCGACCTTCATGCCACGTCCCTTTCGCCGGGGTCTCGCCCTGGTCCTACCCGGACCGACGCGTCATGGTGCCAAACGAAGGAGTTCCTCCAGCGACACCCGGCCGGCGCGGCGCTTGCGGTCGGCCAACGTGACGAGGTCCCCGTCGGCCTGGGCCCGCTCGAGTGTGGCGAAGCCGTAGTCCTGGCCCGGGATGGGGACGTCCTCGCCGCCCGCCTCGCGGACCACCTGGACGAACACGCCGTTCGGGGCGCCGCCCTTGTGCAGCTGGCCGGTCGAGTGGAGGAACCGGGGCCCGAGGCCGACGGTCGTGGCCACCTTCAGCCGGTCGCGCAGGGCGACCCGCGCGGCCTCGATCCGCTCGACCACGGGCGACCCCGGGTCGAGGAAGGCCTGGATGGCGAGGTAGTCGCCCGGCTGGACCTGGTCGAGCAGGTCGTCGAGCGTGGTGGTCGGCAGGTCGGGCGGGCCCTCGGCCAGGACCTTCTGCGTGGCGGCCTTGGCCGCGGCCACGTCGGGCTGGTCGAAGGGCTGGATGCCGAGGAGGGCGCCGGCCAGCCCCGTGGCCAGCTCCCACAGCAGGACCTGGCCGCCCAGGTCGGCGAACCGGCCGCCGAAGGGCAGGACCAGCACCGGGTGGCCGGCCGCCGCCAGGGCGTCGAGGCGGGCGTCGCCGGCCAGGGCCACGAACACCCGGTCGCCGCCGTAGTCGTCGGGGGTGCCGAGCGGCTCGCCGACGATCGGCACGACGCCCGTGCCGTCCTTGCCGGTCGACTCGGCGATGAGCTGCTCGACCCAGAGGCCGAACGTGGCGAAGGCGCCGGGGACGACGAGCGTGAGCTTGTCCCGGCCCTGGCGGACGCCGGCGGCCATGGTGGCGGCGAGGCGGGCGGCCGGGTTGGCGGTCGGAGCGGTGCGCAGGCGCTCGGACATGTCGGACGCCGAGGCCAGCAGCGCCGCCACGTCGACGCCGGCCAGCAGGCCGGGGACCACGCCGAACAGCGACAGGGCCGAGTAGCGCCCGCCGATGTCGGGCCGGTTCTCCCACACCTTGGCGAAGCCCCGCTCGCGGGCCAGCTCGCCGAGCGCGCTGCCCGGGTCGGTGATGACGCCGAAGCGGGCCGGGTCGGGGTTGCGCTCCCACGCCCAGGCCAAGTGGGAGCGGGTCTCGAGCGTCGAGCCGGACTTGGACGCCGCCACGTGGAAGGTCCGGGCCGGGTCGAGCCGGGCGCCGAGGCGGGCGATCGCATCGGGGTCGGTCGTGTCGAGGACGTGGAGCCGCGGCGAGCCCGGGGCCGGCTCGCCCGCCGTGGCCAGGACCTCGGGGAACAGGCTGGAGCCGCCCATGCCCATCAGCAGCACGTCGTCGACGCCGGCCACGGCGGCCGCACACGACCGGCGCAGGCCGTCGAGGGCGGTGATCATGTCCGGCACCACCGTGAGCCACCCGAGCCGGTCGGCGACCTCGGTCGGGTCGTCGCGCCAGAGGGTGTGGTCGCCGGACCACGTCCGGGTGACGGCGTTGAGCTCGCTCAGCTCGCCGACGGCGGCGGTGGCCGGCTGGGCCAGCGGCCCGAGGCGTTCGGGTGCGTCGTCCAGGATCACCCGTTCTTGCTACCAGCCGATCGCGCGTTTCGGTGGCTCCTGCGCGCCGCGGTCGACTACCACCTGGCGCGTCAGGAACGGACAGCGTGCCCGGGGGCCGGTAACTTGTGCGCCCGATGGCGTCACCCGCGCGAGCAACGGGAACCGCCGCGGCGCCCGAGAGCGAGGGGGCGGACGCCAAGGGCGAGTCCCTTCCGGCGCGCCCGTCGGTCGGCCCGCCCCACCCCGTCGGCGACGAGCGGGCCGAGCCCGGGAGCCTGCCCGACTGGGCTCTGCTGGCGATCACGGCGGCGGTCTGCCTGCCGATCGCCATGCTGGGCTACGGCACCGACCTCGACATCGGCGACGTACGCGCCACCGGCCAGCTGATCCGCGACGCCGACTACTTCCCGTCCCGCACGCCGGGCGTGCCGGTGTTCGAGACGATCGTGGCGGTCTTCGACCCCGTCGGGCACTTCGCCATCAACGCCCTCACCGCGGCGGCGGCGGGCGCCGCCGTCGTGGGCATCGCCCGGATCGTCCGCCGCCTCGGCCACCCCAACGGCGACCTGGTGGCGCTGGCGTTCCTGGCCTCGCCCGTCACGCTGGTGGCGGCCACCTCGACCACCGACTTCATCTGGGCCGTGGCGTTCTTCGTGTGGGCGGCGCTGTTCCACCTGCGGGACAAGCTGCTGCCGGCGGTGGTGCTTTTCGCCCTGGCCATCGGCTGCCGCAGCTCGACCTCCCTGCTCATCGTCTCGTTCCTCGTGGCGGACGGCTGGGACCGCGACCGCCGCGTGCGCTGCCTGCAGACGTTCGCCGGCATCGTGCCGGTGGCGATCCTGCTCTACGTGCCGTCGTACCTGGCCTTCGACCGGACGCTGAACTTCCTCGCCCACTCCGACGGCTGGCGCGGCTTCGCCAACAACAGCAGCCGCTTCCTCTACAAGAACTGCGTCGCCACCGGCGGGGCCTTCATCCTCGTGGCGCTCACGTTCGTGCCGGCGCTGTGGCGGTCGCTGCGGCGCTGGCGGCACGACCGGCTCGTCCGCATCGCCGCCCTCGGCTTCCTCGCCACCGAGATGCTGTTCCTGCAGCTGCCGTGGAAGCTGGCCCACCTCCTGCCCGCGCTGCTCATGCTGGTCCTGTGGCTGGGGGCGACCGACCGTAACCGCCGTCCGTGGATGATCGTGCTGATCGTCGCCGTGGCCCTGAACGGGGTCATCGCCTTCCGTCCGTTCACGCCCGACCGGCCGGACCAGTCGGCCAGCGCCGACTTCCAACCGGTGTTCATGTACGGGCTGCTGCTCAACGACGTCCGCTGCCGGGCGCGTTACATGGACCGCGACCCGGCGCCGCTCGAGAACCCCCAGGCGCTGGACAGCTGGTTCTGCTCGCTGGAGCCCCTGCGCGGCCCCACCGTCCTCGGGCCGGACCAGACCGACGCCGACCTCCTCGGCGAGTAGTCACACGGCCGCGGCGGCCTCGACCATCCGGGACCCGACCTGGGCGATGACCTCGTCGGTGTGGGCGAGGCCGGGGAACACGACCTCGTACGCCCCCGGCGCCATCGCCACGCCGCGGTCGAGCAGGGCGTGGAACAGGGCGGCGTAGCGCTTCTCGTCGGTCGTCTTCGCCGTGGCGTAGTCGACGGGCGCCACCTCGCCGAGGAACAGCCCGACCAGCGTCGAGACCACGGGCACGTGGGCGGCGATGCCGGCACCGTCGAGCGCCCGGGCCAGATGTGCGCCGAGGACCTCGGCCCGCCGGCGCAGCAGGGCGTAGGCGTCCTCGTGGAGGAGGTCGAGCACGGCGAGGCCGGCGGCGGTCGCCAGCGGGTTCCCCGACAGCGTGCCCGCCTGGTACACGGGGCCGAGCGGGGCGACGACGCCCATCACGTCGGCCCGGCCGCCGTAGGCGCCGACGTTGAGGCCGCCGCCGATGACCTTGCCCATGGTCGTGAGGTCCGCGCGCACGCCGTACAGCTCCTGGGCGCCGCCCCGCGCCAGCCGGAACCCGGTGATGACCTCGTCGAACACAAGCAGGGCGCCGACCCGGTCGCACTCGTCCCGCAGGCCCTGGAGGAAGCCGGGCTGCGGCGGGACCAGGCCCATGTTGGCGGCCACCGGCTCGACGATGACGCAGGCGGTCCGCTCGTCGAGCATGGGGACGACGTTGTAGGGCACGACGCGCGTGTCCTTCACGGTCGCCTCGGTCACGCCGGCGCTGCCGGGCAGGCCCAGCGCCGCCACCCCGCTGCCGGACTCGGCCAGCAGCAGGTCGCCGTGGCCGTGGTAGTTGCCGGCGAACTTCACGACCGTGGGCCGACCGGTGAAGCCGCGGGCCACCCGTATGGCGGACATCGTGGCCTCGGTGCCGCTCGACACCAGGCGGACCATCTCGACCGACGGCATCCGGTCGCGGATCGCCTCGGCCAGCAGGACCTCCCGCTCGGTCGGGGCGCCGTAGCTGGTGCCGTCGAGCGCGGCCCGCTGCACCGCCTCCACCACGGCCGGGTGGGCGTGGCCGGCGATGATCGCCCCGTAGGACTGGACGAGGTCGATGTACTGCGTGCCCTCGGCGTCCCACACGTGGGCGCCGTCGGCCCTGGCCACGAAGTAGGGCGTGCCGCCCACCGCCTTGAACGCCCGCACGGGGCTGTTGACCCCGCCGGGGATGACCTGCTGCGCGCGGGCGAAGAGCTCGTCGTTGGTGGGCACGTCCCGAGCCTACGGGCCCGTCGCCGGGCGCTCGCCCGGCTTACGTCGTAAGTTTCCTGGCATGGGGAGCACGAGGGGGAAGACGGTGGGGGGCGCGCGCCTGCGCACCGCCGCCGCGTTCATGTCCGTCTGCGCGTTGGGAGGCGTCGTGGCCTGCACACCGGACCCCGACCCGCCGGCGTCGGGCGAGCTGTCGGTCCTGAGCTACAACGTGGCCGGGCTGCCGCAGGAGATCTCGACGGTCAACCCGCAGGAGCACATCCCCCTCATCAGTCCGCTGCTGAACGACTACGACCTGGTCATGACGCAGGAGGACTTCGACTGGTGGACGCCCCTGCTCGACTCGCTCGACTTCGTCCACTACCACGAGAGGCTACGCGCCGAGGCGACCCACGAGTACCGGTCGGCCCGGCACCCCGGCCCTGAGGCCGTCGGGCTCGACCTGGCCACCCGACCCGAACTGAACGTCGGTGACGGGCTGGGATTCCTGTCCCGATCGCCGTTCACGGGCGAGACCCGCGTGCCGTGGGCCGGCTGCTTCGGCGGCTTCGACACCAACGACGGGGGCGCCGCCGACTGCCTGGCGATGAAGGGCTTCGCCGTCGTGGAGCTGACGCTGGCGGACGGGGTGACCGTCCACGCCTACACGCTGCACGCCGAGGCCGGCAGCACGCCGCAGGACCAGCAGCTCCAGGTCGACGACTTCGAGCAGCTCGCCGACTACATCGAGGCGCACAGCGCCGGGCGGCCGATCATCCTCGCCGGCGACACGAACCTGCACACCGACCCGGGCAGCGTGGACGCCACCATCTGGCAGGGCTTCCTCGACCGGACGGGCCTGGTCGACGCCTGCACCGCCGCCATCGGCTGCACGCAGCCGTCCGCCATCGACAAGCTGGCGACCCGCAGCACCGACGGGGTCACGCTCACGCCGACGTCGCACGCGTTCCCGCGCGAGCGCTTCCGGGACGCCGAGGGCGTCGACCTGAGCGACCACCCGCCGCTCGTGGTCGACATCGCCTGGACGACGGCGGAGGACTGACCTAGCGGAGCAGTTCGGCGACGTCGCGGGCGGCGTAGGTGAGCACGATGTCGGCGCCGGCCCGGCGGATGGCCGTCAGGTGTTCGAGCAGCACCGCCGGGCCGTCGACCCAGCCCCGCTCGGCGGCGGCCTTGACCATCGCGTACTCACCGGACACGTGGTACGCCGCCAGCGGGACGTCGACCTCGGGCCGCACGGTGGCGATCACGTCGAGGTAGGCGAGTGCCGGCTTGACCATGACCATGTCGGCGCCCTCGGCCAAGTCGGCGCGGACCTCGGCCAGGGCCTCGCGGGCGTTGCGCGGGTCCTGCTGGTAGCCCTTGCGGTCGCCACCGCCGGCGATCGTCACGTCGACGGCGTTGCGGAACGGGCCGTACAGCGCCGAGGCGTACTTGGCGGCGTAGGCGAGGATCGGCGTGGTCGGGTGGCCGGCCCCGTCGAGGGCGGCGCGGATGGCGGCGACCTGGCCGTCCATCATCCCGCTCGGGGCCACGATGTCGGC
>DATFOS010000212.1:0-48794 GCA_035265325.1 Acidimicrobiales bacterium | reverse complement strand
TAGGACGAACGCGAACAGGGCGAGGGCGCCCGCCGCAATCAGCGCGAGCGTCAGCCAGATGTTCTGGTCGGCAGCGAGGATTCCTGTCACCAGCAGGATCAGCCCCAGCGCGGACAGGACCGCCCCGCGCAGGTCGAACTCCCGGGTCGGGTCGGCCGGCAGCGGGTCGACGATCCTGCGGCTGAGGAGCACGATGGCGCCGACAACCAGCGCCTGGAAGACGAAGGCGGCCCGCCAGCTGATCGCGGAGGTGATGAGACCACCGATCAGGGGCCCCGCAGCGGCGCCGACGCCGCCCATCGCGCTGATCGCGCCGAACGCGCGTGCACGTGAGCTGACCTCGGTGAACAGCAACGTCGTGAGGATGTACACCGGCGGGATCAGCAGTGCCGTGCCGACGCCCTCGAGGATCGAGTTTCCGATGATGAGGACACCCAGGCCGGGAGCGATCGCACTCAACACGGCGCCGATCCCGTACACGGTGAGGCCGACGGTGAAGCACCGCTTCCGGCCGTAACGGTCGGTGAGCTTCCCCCCGGGGATCATCAGCGCCGCCATCACCAGCAAGAAGATCGTGATCGCCGTCTGCACACCCTGCACGGTGGTGTCGAGGTCCTTGCTGATGTCGTTGATCATCACGTTCATGTTCGAGCCGGCGAAGCTGCAGATGAACTGAGCGAGGGCGAGCGGGACGAGCATCGTGCGGAGTGCCGCCGACGGCCGTCCCGGATCGACGGTCTCAGCCACGCCTGGCCATGGGCCCCGGCAGCTCGAGTGCGCCGGGGCCCTTTGGGTGGTCGAGCCGGTGGTCGAGGTTCAGGACGGCGGCGATGAGGGCGAGGTGGGTGAACGCTCGGGGGACGTTGCCGACCTGTCGTCCGGTGCGGTCGATCTCCTCGGAGTAGAGGACACCGATCAGTCCGTGATCCGCGATAGCCGGGTGGCCCATGCCCTCCCCCTCGCGACCGACGCTATGAAGCCAGGCAACATGCGTCATCACCCGCCCAGGGTGAATGGACCGAACCACTCGGGTGAGGTGCTGGCGGCGTCGCTGGCTGTCGGCTGGGCCAGCGTTGCTGCCGATCTGATCCACCCCCCCGACATTCTCGGCGGCCGTTCGGGGCTGGGACACAGGGTTCGCCGTGCTCGAGTCTGCGTCACGGGCCCGTGGCCCGCCGGGCGCGGAGAGCCCGGAGCTTGTGGCGGTTGCCGCACCGCTCCATCGCGCACCAGCGCCGAGCGCCGGGGCGGGACGAGTCCACGAATACCAGCGGGCAGTCGTCGCTCGCGCACTCGCGGATGCGACCGGAGAGCGGCCCGGAGAGCAGCTCGATCATCTCCCGCGCCAGCGTCGACAGCGCCTGCGTTGCCCGCACCGGCGGCGCCCACCCTGCGATCGTGGCGCCGGTGGCCAGCTCGGGGACCAGCGGCGCCGCGGCCGCGGCCCGGTTGATGGTCGCCACCGCCCCGGTGGGGAGCGGGCGCCCCGCCGCCCGGGCGTGCGCCGCATCCCAGATCGCCTGGCGGAGGGCCTTGGCCGCTGCCAGCTCGCGGGCTGTCACGGGGACCGTCATGACCGCGGCCAGCGGCGGCTGGGCCAGCCATTCGCCCAGGTCGGCAGGCTCGTGGAGGGTCTCGAACACCGCGTACTGGCCCTCGCCGCCCGTGTGGGCGAAGTCCAGGCAGACGGCGCCGGCGTCGAAGCGGAACGACCCTCCCCGAGGATCGTTCAGCACCCGTCCGGTGGCGCTCGCTCGCACGAATCCACTATAACTGGTGTCTTACGAACCACTATTACTGGTGTCATCATCAGAGGAGGCGACACATGAGCACGCGGCACGTCAACCCCGAGGGGCTCCACCGCAACCCGGCCTTCAGCCAGGCCGTCGTGGTCGAACAGCCGGCGAAGACGATCTACGTCGGCGGGCAGAACGGCGTCGACGCCGACGGCAAGGTCGTCGGTCCCACGGTCGGGAAGCAGGCCAGCCAGGCGCTCCGCAACCTCGCGACCATCCTCGAGAGCGAGGGGGCGAGCCTGGCGAACATCGTGCACTGGTCCATCGCCGTGGTGGACGGCCACGCGTTCGAGGAGGGTCTCGCCGCCTTCCAGCAGGCGTGGAACCCGGCCGACCCACCGCCGGCCATCACGGTCCACGTCGTGGCCGGCCTGGGCCCCGGGTTCCTCGTCGAGATCACCGCCGTCGCCGTCGTGTGACGCCGCGGGGACGGCTGCTCAGGGGCGGCGCACGGCCTCGCGGACGGAGTCCGTGGTGGTGACGATGCGGGCCCGGACGGAGGCGCTGACGCGGGCGGCCCAGGTGTACTCCCGGCCGAGGATGCCGAAGCCCAGGGCGATCGTGACCAGGCCCGGGCCGGGGAGGACGAGCATGGCGACGCCGGCGAGGACGGCCAGCATGCCGACGACGGCGACCGTCAGCCGCCGGGCGACCCGAACGAGGCGGGACGGCGACGGCGACAGCGTCGGTGGGAGCACCGACGGCAGCGAGGACGGCGACAGAGCGGACGGCAGCGACGGCCACACCGACGGCAGCGGCGCCGACGGCGGCGTGTCCGCCCGGCGGGGGGCCGTCGTCACGGCGGACGGGCGGCACGGCCGGCAGGGGACCAGGGCGTGGCGGTCCTGCGAGTAGGGCGTCGGGCGGTCGATCCAGCAGGTGGTCATGGCGTCCGGCCCGGGGGTGCGGGGCGGAGGGGGAAGGGGATGACCACGGCGTCGCCGGTGCCGAGGGGGCGGGACGACGGGTGGTGGCGGCGGGCCGCAGCCGATGCCGACGAGCGATGGCGATCGGCCGGCGACGCGAACGGGACCACGACGGCGGGACGGTTCGGGCGGCGGATGGGGGTCGGCATCGGGGGGCTCCTCAGCGGGGGGGTACGTGTAAGGAGACGCAGCGGGCGCCCCTGATTCATCGGTCTGTTCCCGACGGCACGGCGACCCCGCCGGGCGGCGGCCTCCTCGTCGCCCCAGGCGTAAAGGCCGTCGACGAGGCGGTCCCTGCCGCCGTGGCCCAGGTCGTCCTCGGTGAAGCCGGCGCGACGGAGTTGTTCGTGTCGCCGACGGACACGACGGACGAGCGCACGGGGGCGCGGGACTAGCGCACGAGGCGGAAGAAGGTCCGGACCTCGTCCACGAACAGGCCCGGCTGCTCGAAGGCGGCGAAGTGGCCACCCCGGTCCAGCTCGTGCCAGTGGCGGATGTCCCTGAAGCGCCTTTCGGCCCACCGACGCGACGCCCGGGGCACCTCGGCCGGGAAGATCGAGCAGCCCGTGGGCACGTCCACGGTGTCGGTCGTCCCCTCGGTGAACCAGCGCGAGACGAGCCGGATGCTCTCCCAGTACAGGCGGGCCGACGACGCCCCGGTGCCGGGGAGCCAGTAGAGCATCACGTTGTCGAGCATCTGGTCCCGCGTCAGCGCGGGGCCGTCGGTCCAGGCCGCGAGCTTCTCGACCACCCAGGCGCACAGGGCCACCGGCGAGTCCACCAGCCCGTAGCCCACCGTCTGCGGCCGCGTGGCGTGGACCTCGCCGTAGGCGGACCCGTCGGCCGAGCGCGCCTCGAGGTCGGCGAGCGCCCGGGCCTCGGCGGACGTCAGGTCGTCGAACGTCGCCGGGTCGGGGGCAACCAGCGGCGGGACGACGAGGATGCCGGCCACCGGGTCGGGATGACGCCGGCCGAGGAGCGTCGAGATCGTCGTCCCCCAGTCGCTGCCCGCGGCGCCGTAGCGGTGGTAGCCGAGGCGGGCCATGAGCTCGGCCCAGGCGTCGGCGATCCGCTCGACGCCCCAGCCGGCCCGCCGGGGCTTGTCGCTGAACCCGTAGCCCGGCAGCGACGGGACGATCACGTGGAAGGCGTCGGCGACGTCGCCCCCGTGCGACGGCGGGTCGACGAGCGGCCCCACGACGTCGAGGAACTCGACCACCGAGCCGGGCCAGCCGTGGGTGAGCACGAGCGGCAGCGCACCCGGGTGCGGCGAGCGGGCGTGCAGCACGTGTATGGCGAGGACGTCCGGCCCGTCGCCCGACACGGTGACCCGCAGCTGCGGCCACGCACCCAGCCGGGCCTCGGTCGCCCGCCAGTCGTACCCGTCGGCCCAGTGGGCGCACAGGTCGCGCAGCCAGGCCAGCGGCACGCCCTGCGACCAGTCGTCGACGGTCTCGGCGTCCGGCCACCGGGTGGCGCGCAGCCGCCGGCGCAGGTCCTCCAGCTGGGCCTCGGGCACGGCGAGGCGGAACGGCACGACCCCCTCGGGGTCGGCCGGCGTGGTCCCGTGGGGCATGCCCGCCAGCGTGCCGCACCTACAGGTCGACCCCCACCGTGGTGTGCGGAACGTGTCGGGCACCCCCGCCGCGCCGCCCCGCCGCCCGCAGGCGCCCGGGCGCCTACAGCCGGAGCCAGCCCCGGCGGACGAGGAAGTGGTCGCCGGCCAGCAGGCGATCGCGGATCGCCTCCTGCAGGACCGACCGGGGCTCCAGCGTGGCGGGGTCGGCGTGGGGCCGCCCGTAGACGTAGTGGAGGATGGCGTCGTCGCCCGGCAGCGACCAGTCCGCCACCAGGCGGAAGCGGCGCTGGAAGCCGACGATGTTGCTGTCGTCCGGCAGGTATTCGGCGAGCACCGGGTCGAGCAGCCACGAGCGGCAGGTCCCCACCGGCACGTGGCGGTCGCTCACGTGGCGGGGGAAGAAGTCCCGGGCCCGGCCGAAGGCGTCGTCGCAGGCCGCGGGCGTGAGCGGCCCGGCCATCGGGATGTGGACGCCCAGCACGGGGTCGCCGGGCACGAACGGGGCGTCCGGCCCGGAGTCGATCGTCGCCCGGCCCACGTTGAACTGGAGTCGGCCCAGCCGGTAGATCCGGCCGCGCAGGTGGTAGCTGAACCAGAAGGCGTCGAAGCCGGCCCGTCCCTCCAGCGAGATGCGGCTGGCGATGTTGTCGCCGATGTCGCCCAGCGTGAGCCAGGTGACGTCCTCCGGGACGCCACGGGCCGCGTCGAGCGCCAGGTGATGGGGCACGGTGGCCACGAACGTCCACAGGGCGAGCCAGCGATCGACCGGCGTGGCGTCCGCGGGCGTGGGCCCCCAGCACAGCGGCTTGGACCGGGTCACCAGCTCGCGGTGCTTCGCCTCGAGCCGGTCCCAGGCGGCCGTGCCCGGCGCCGGGCGGGCGGCCAGGACCTCGTCGACGGCGGACGCGGGGACGCGCATCCGCAGCAGCATCGAGCGGACGGCCTCGTCGTCGGGCAGCACGACCGGCGCCACCGGGGGCACCGCCTCGGCCCCGGCGTAGACGGGTGCGATCACGGCGGGGGAAGCTACCGAAGGTAGGAGGACTCACGCGAGTCCGTCGCCCTCCGACCCGTGCGCACGCGTACGCCGGGGCTACTCCGACGCCCGGCCGCCCTCGCATGGCAGGACCGTGCCGGTCACCCAGCGGGACTCGTCCGACAGCAGGAAGAGCGCGGCCCGCGCCATGTCGTCGGGATGGGCGACGTAGTTCATCGGGAACTGGGCGGCCATGCCGGCCCGGGCCTCGTCGTCGGGCATCCAGGCGTCGAACATCTCGGACCGGGTCGGCCCCGGGGCGATGGCGTTGACCCGGATGTTGTCGCGGGCGTAGCCGAGCGCGGCGCACTTGAGCAGTCCGGCGAGGCCCCACTTGCTGGCGGCGTAGTCGGCGTTCGTGCCGCTGGCGACGAGCCCGCCGATCGACGACGTGTTGACGATCGAGCCGCCGCCGCTCGCCAGCATCGCCGGCACCTCGTACTTCATGCACAGGAACGGCCCGCGCAGGTTGGTGGCGAGGACCAGGTCGAACCAGGCGGTGTCGAGCTCGTGCAGGCGGCGCTGGCCGCCGGGGCCACCGGCGTTGTTGAAGGCGCCGTCGAGGCGGCCGTGGCGGTCGAGCACCGTGTCGATGGCCCGGCGGACGGAGTCCTCGTCCGTCACGTCGCACCCCACCGCCGACGCCTCACCGCCGTCGGCCCGCACCTTCCCGACGACCTCGGCGAGGCGGTCCTCCCGGCGCGAGGCGGCGACGACCGTGGCGCCCTCGGCGGCGAAGCGCTCGACGGCGGCCCGGCCGATCCCGCTCGAGGCGCCGGTCACGAACACGACGCGGCCGGCCAGCCGGTCGGCGACCAGCGTCAGCGGCGGCGGGCTGTTGAAGGTGGGCATGGCGGTCCTCCGAGGTTGACGTTGTCAACCCACCGTAGGGACGCAGGTTGACGACGTCAACCGTGCGCTACCGTCCTCCCCTGTGACCTCGACCCGGGACGCCCTCGTGGACGCCGCGACCCGGCTGCTCGACGCCGGGGGGCCGGCGGCGGTGACCCTGCGCGAGGTCGGGCGCCTGGCGGGCGTGTCGCACAACGCCCCCTACAAGCACTTCGCCGACAAGGAGGACCTGTTGGCGGCGGTCGCCGCCCGCGAGCTCGACCGGGCGGGGGCGGCCGCAGACCTCGCCGGCGCGGGACGGCCGCCCGGCGAGGCGCTCCGGTCCCTCGTGCACGGCTACGTGGCCTGGGCCGCCCGCTACCCGGCCCGGTTCAAGCTGACGTTCGGGCCGTGGGCGACCGACTCGGCTGAGCTGGGGGGGGCCGCAACTGCGGCCCGGGCGGGCCTGGTTGCGGCGGTCGTCGCCGCCCAGGGGGCCGGCGACCTGCCACCCGGCGACCCCGACCGCCTCGCCGCCCTCCTCCAGGCGACGGCCCACGGGGCCGCCGACCTGGCGCTCGGTGGCCACCTGGCGCGCGACGGCAAGGGCCACGCCTCCCCCACCGACCTGGTCGACGACCTGCTGGCGGCGCTGTCCCGCCCGGCGGGGACCGCCCCGGGCACGGCGCCGGCCGACGCTCCAGCCGGCGCGGAGGGCGCGCCGGCCGCCCGCCCCTGACTAACGGGCGGACGAGGCGCGCGGGGCCGGGCGAAGCCCGTCCAGCGCAACGTCCACCGCCAGCGCCCACCGGCGCTCGATCGAGGCGGGCGACCGGCCGAGCCACCCTGCCGCCTCCTGGGACACGAGCCCCTGCGCCATCGCCAGCAGGACGTGGGCGACGTCGACCGGGTCGCCCGCCACCACGCCGGCGTCGACGGCCCGGCGGACGGCGTCGACGAACCCGTCCCGTGAGGCGATGCCCGCGGCCACGCCATCCGGGCCCGGGCCCACGTCGGCGAACGGCTTCGAGAACATGACGTCGGCCAGCCGGGGGTTGTCCCGCACGAAGCGGCGGTAAGCGGCGAGCAGCCGGACGAGGTCACCGCGCGGGTCGTCGGTCACGCTCAGCTCGGCGATGCAGGACGCCAGCCGCCGGAATCCCTCGACGAACACCTCGCGCACGAGCCCGGCCTTGTCGCCGAACAGTTCGTAGATGGCGGGGACCGACGTGCCGGCCCGCTGGGCGACGGCCCGGGTCGTGAGGCCGCCGACGCCCTCCTCGGCCAACACGGCGAGGGCCGCGTGGAGGACCCGGTCGCGCAGTTCGGGCGTCCGCTGTTTCGGCCGGGGCACGCCGCGACGCTAGGACGCGACGGGCGCGGGGGCGGGGCCCACCGCCGCCGGGGCCCCGGCCGGGACGTCCGCCGGGGTCATGAGGGCGACGAAGTCCTCGTCGTCGCGGGCGATCGCCTCCCGCAGGGACCGCAGGACCGGCTCGCGCACCCGCCGCTTGGTGGCGACGTGGGCGGAGCGGTCGAGCAGGGCCATGGCGTGGCCGGCGTCGTGCGCCATGCTCACCACCTCGTCGGCCGGCACGACGCGGTCGAGGATCCCGGCGGCCACGGCCTCGACCGGCGTGAACGCCTCGGCGAGCACCGCGGCCCGGCCGAACGCGGCGGGGGCCAGTCGCTGCCGGAGCACCTCGACGGCGAAGTACGGCAGCGTCATCCCGAGTGCCACCTCGTTGGCCACGAACCGGTACGGCCCGGCGGGGCCGATGCGGAGGTCGGCGGACAACAGCGTGAACAGGCCCATCGCCACCGCATGGCCGGTGCAGGCCACGACCACGGGGGCCGGGAAGGAGAGCAGTCGTTCGGTCAGGGCGGCGCCCGACCGCAGCATGCCGAGGGCCTCCTCGCCGCCGGCCCGCAGGACGTTCAGGTCGAAGCCGCCGGAGAACACCCCGTCGCGCCCGCGGAGCACGACCACCGACCCGTCGGCCTCGGCCCGCTCGAGGCCCTCGCCGATCGCCCCGAACATGGCGGGCGACAGGGCATTCGCCTTGCCGTCGTCGATGACCAGCGTCGCCACCGGCCCGTCCACCTCGTACCCGACCAGCCCCATGACGACCTCCCGTTCGGAGTGATCTCCTGGCCGACCTTATTCGTAACGACGTTCCGTAACAAGGGTTCAGTACAGTGGCACCCGTCACGCCCGCCGCCCCCTGCCGGGGACAGGGCGTCGCCCCCCGTGACAGGGCTGGGGCGGGCCCGGCGATTCCGGCACGACCGTCGCGCATCTGCTGGAATCGTCGTGACAGTAGGTGGGGGGCTTGCCGTCCGAGCGCGGGAATGCCGGTCGATGGGGAACCGGCCGGCCGCACCGGGGAACCCGGGGAGGCCTCGACTGGGGGACGAACGTGGCGCATCGGTTTCCGATCAAGGCGAAGGCGACGGCGGCGCTGTCGATCCCGCTGGTGATGCTGGTTGGAGTGGCCGCGCTCGAGGTCACCGACACGACCCGCGACGTCGCGGACGTGGCCGAGCAGGCCGAGCGGGCGCAGGCGTCCATCGGCCCGTCCGGCGTGGTCAACGCCATCATGAACGAGCGCAACTACACGGGCCTGTGGCTGAACGGCACCGAGGGCGTCATCGACCTCCCCGTCGATTCTCTCGGCGAGGCGCGGCAGCGCACCGACGAGTCGGTCGAGGCGTTCCGCGAGGAGCTCGGCGGCGCCGGTGAGGAGGTCCGGGCGATCTACGGCCCGGCGCTGGACGCCCTCGACCAGCTCGACGAGCGTCGGGCCATGGCCGACGGCTACGACGGGGAGCGCAACATCGTCGTGGACAACCCCGTCGGCGACCAGGTGTGGGAGGGCTACAGCGACCTCGTCACCACGCTGTCCGACCTGAGCACCGAGCTGGCCTACGCGATCGAGGACGACGACCTGCGCCTCGGCGTCCAGCTCATCGACCTCGCCGTCCGGCAGGTCGATCGCATCTCGAAGGCCGTGCGCACGAGCACGACGGCTGCGGTCCGGGGCGGCGGCAGCATCGAGGACCAGGAGCAGTACGCCGAGGCCGTCCGCCTGCACACCGAGGGTCTGCGCCACCACGACCGCATCCTCGAGCTGGCCGGCGGGACCGTCTTCGACGCTGCCGGCGACGAACTGGAGATCGAGAGCGCCGAGACGGGCATGATCGAGCTGGCCCAGCAGATCGTCGAGGAGAACGTCGTCGACATCGCCGGCCTCCTCGACGCCGTGTCGATCGAGCCCGACCAGAGCTATTACGGCTTCGTCGCCGACGTGTCCGACGTGATCCGGGATCGCGCCGGCCACCTCCAGGGCGAGGCCGAGCGACGCCAGCGCACGGTGCTGGCGGTCGCCGCCCTGGTCCTCCTGCTCGGGGCCGCCGCCACGCTCCTCGTGGCCCGATCGATCAGCCGGCCGCTCCGGTCGCTGACCCGGCAGGCGAGGGACATGGCCGACCGGCGGCTGCCCCAGGCGGTCCGCAGCGTCCACGAGGTGCCGTTGGGGCAGGACGTCGTGGTGCCGGACCTGAGCCCCGTGCGCGTCCGCACCCGCGACGAGGTCGCCGACGTGGCCGACGTGCTCACGACGGTCCAGACGACCGCCCTCGACCTCGCCGTCGAGCAGGCCGTCCTCCGGCGCAACGCCGCCGACTCGTACGTCAACCTGGCCCGCCGGTACCAGGACCTCCTCGGCCGCCACATCGACGACATCACCCAGCTCGAGTCGAGCGAGACGCGGCCCGAGGTCCTCGCCGACCTCTACGTCCTCGACCACCAGGCCACCCGCATGCGGCGCAACGCCGAGTCGCTGCTCGTGCTCGCCGGCGCCGAGCCCCGCCTGCGGACCACCGCGCCCGTCCGCATGTCCGACGTCGTGCGGGCGGCCCTCGGGGAGGTCAGCGACTACGAGCGCGTGGCGATCAAGGGGGTCCAGCCCGCCGTCGTCACGCCGTCCGCCGTCACCGACCTCGCCCACCTGCTGGCCGAGCTGATCGACAACGCCCTGCGGTTCTCCCCCGACGACGAGCCCGTCGAGGTGCGCGGGCACGGGCGCGTCGACGGCTACAGGCTCGCCGTCATCGACCGGGGCGAGGGCATGTCGTCCGAGGACATCGCCCGGGCCAACCGCCGGCTGGCCCGGGCCGAGGCGCACACGATCGCCCCGTCCAGCTACCTCGGCCACTACGTGACCGCCACGCTCGCCTCCCGGCACGGCATCACCGTGCTGCTCCAGCCGGCCGCGGTCGGCCAGGGCACCTCAACCACCGTCCACCTGCCGCCGAACCTGCTGCTGCCGGTCGACACGCTCCCCCGCCGCACGGGCGACGTGCCGGTGGTGCCCGAGTCGGCGGTCCCGCCGGAAACCCTGCCGGGCGCCGGCGGCCCGGTGGCGCCGCCGTCGGTCTTCCCCCTCTCGGCCCCCGCCGGGTACGGCCCGCCGCGGTCGTCGCGAGGCACCCGCCTCGACCGGCTGATCCGGGCCGGCATGCCCACCCCGCGCACATCGTCCCCCGACGCCGAGGCCTCCCCTCCCCCGGCGCCCCGTCCTCCGGCGCCGGCCGCACCGCCCACTCCGGCCGCTCCCGCGGCCCCTGCCGCCTTCTCGGCCCGTTCCGGCCCGGCGGGCGACCCGGGCCGGCCGGCACCCGCGAACGCCCCGAGCTGGGCGCCACCGCCGGCGGACCGAGGCTCGGCCGGTCCTCCCGCCCCGGCGGCCGAGCCGGGCCGGCAGGCTCCCGCGGCGGCGTCAGGCTGGCCGGCGGAGACCCCGGCCTGGGCCGCCGACACCGCCGACCCCACCGGCCACGGCGACCACCGGCACGACGGCCACGGCGACCACCGGACGCACGGCGGGCACGGCGGCCATGACCGCGAGGACGGCTACGGCCATGCGCCGGAGGACGAGCCCTCGCACCCCGCCGAGCCCTCGGTGTGGTCGACGGCCGACACCAGCGGCCGGGCGCTGTCCGCCCCGATGACGTACGGGCTGGACGAGGCGGCCCGCTCCCGGCCCATCGTGCCGTCGGAGGTGCCGCCGGACGGGGCCGACCCCTTCTACCCGGCGCCGACGAGCGACCCGCGGCCGCCGCGCCTGGCGTCGCCCCGGCCCGCGCTCGCCGTCCCGCCCATGGAGGGGAACCCGGCTCCCCCGACCCGGAGGCGCACGGGGACGCCGTGGGCCGAGGCGGACAACGCCCCGGTGTGGGAGCCCGCATCGGGCGGTCCGACCCCGGCGCCACCCGGGTCGTCCGGCTCGCCCGGCGCCTCCACGGCCCCGGGCGGTGCCGCCGAGCCGGGCCCGACCCCCGGCGCGAACGAGGCCACGCCGGTCACCGGCCAGTCCCGTACGCCCACCCCCAGCGGCGCCGGCGCCCCGTCCCCCACCACCCCCGGCGAATGACCGCCGACCCGACCGGCCGTCGGGCCGGGCTGTCAGTCGGTGGGGAGTCGCGCGGCCATGGCCCGCAGGGCCGCCGCCGTGTGGCGGGCGTCGTAGTCGGGCCCCACGCCGTCGAAGATGATCGTGTTGCCGGCGATGTTGTCGGCCCGCAGCGGGAGGATCTCCCGATAGGCCGGCGAGTCGTACCAGGCATTGGCCCGGTCGAGCTCGCGGAACTCGACCACGACGACCGTCCCCGGCCACTCGCCCTCCTTGACGTCGACCGTCGGGCCGTGAGCGATGAACGCCCCGCCGTAGGGCTCGAGCGTCGCCTGGATGCGCTCGATGTACTCGATCACCTCGGGGTGCGGGTTCGGGTTGAACAGGTGGGCGAGGGCGTAGGCGGTCATCGGGTGTCCTCCGTCGTGCGATCCGGCGTTGCGTCCTGGCCGGATCGTCCTCCGGCCCCGGCACCGAATCGATTACCTCCGGGGTAACGATCCCGCCCCCAGGAGCGGAGCCGGTCGAGGTCGGCCGTCATCGAGCGCAGCAGGCGGCGGGTGGCGGCGTGCTCGTCCCCGAAGCCGTGGGCCGCCGGGCCCGACGTCCGCCTCACTCGACGGCGACCTCGGCCCCCAGCACGAACGGCGGGACCAGCTCGATCCGGTCGCCGGACCAGAAACGGCCGGGGTCGTACCAGCTGGCCGGCCGACGGGCGGGCAGCAGGCCCATGTGCTGGAAGGTCGCCGCGACCAGCTGCGCGCAGTAGATCGCCTCGGCGGGCGGGCGTCCCGGAGCGCTCGTCTCCTCGGGCGCCGGGGCGTCGGGCGGTGGGGCGCCGGGCGCGGAGGAGCGCGACCGGCGGAAGCGGCCGGCCACCCACTGGCGGGCCAGCCCCCACGCGGTGGGGAACGGCCGGCCGTCGAAGTGGTCGATGGCCTCCATCAGCCGGTCCTCGTGCTGGCGGGTGATCTCGCCCTCGAGCAGGCGGACGTAGGGACGCTGGCCGTAGCGGCCACGCCAGTTGGTGACGGCGTCCTCGAGCAGGTGGAGCTGCACGCCCCGGTGCCGCTCACCCGTCCACACGTCCGCCAGCGCCCGGCCGGCCTCGGCGTGCCACAGCAGCGGGGGCAGGTCGTCGAGGGCGACCACCATGCCGACGTGGTTGACGGGGCTGTTCGTGACCGTACGGATGGCCCGGTCGGCCAGCGTCCGGCCCCGGAACAGCCAGAGGTCGCCGGTGGCGGCCGTGGCGACGGCCTCGTCGAGGGGAAGGGGGTGCGCGCTCACCGCGGCCGAGACTAGGGAGCTTTTTCGGTACCGTCGGCGGATGCGCAGGTTCTGGAAGGCCCTCGGCATCGCCGGCATCGTCGGCGTCGCCGCCACCGGCGTGGTCGTGGCCCGCCGCCGTCGTGCCGCGAAGACCTACACGCCCGAGGAGCTGCGCCGGCGGCTCCACCAGCGCCTGGCCGAGACCGGCGCCACCCGCGGCAACGGCTCGGCACCGGACGCACCCAAGCTGCGCACCTGAGGCCGGACATCGCGGCCTCCGATCCCCCACCTCCGGCTCCACGCGACCGCGCCCCCGGTGCCGCGCACGGCACGCGTCGAGATCGCGCACCCGGGGCCGCGCCGGCACGGCCCCGGGTGCGCGATCCGGCCGGGGATCAGTCGGCGCCGGCCCTCGTGGCCCGGACGCCGACCCACAGCCCGACGGCCAGCACGATCAGGGCCGACAGCACGCCCCAGCCCACCGCCGCCTCGGCGAAGCGCCCGTCGAACAGGGCCCGCTCGGCGTCGACCACGTGGGTCAGGGGGTTGGCCTGCGACAGGGCCTGCATCCAGCCGGGGCCGCCGTCGATCGGCAGCAGCATCCCGGACAGGAGCAGCAGCGGGAACAGCAGGGTCTGCTGGACGCCCCAGAACACCCAGTCGTTGTCCTTGGCCGCCAGGGCCAGGGCGTGGGAGAGGGCGCCGAGCCCCACGGCGAACGTCGCCACGATGGCGAGCCCGGCGACGGCGCCGAGCGGCTCGAACCGGAAGCCGAACGGGATCGTGACGGCCACGATGATCGCCGTCTGCAGCAGGACCGGGACGACCTCCTTGAACGCCCGACCCACGAGCAGCGCCGACCGGTTCAGGGGAGTGACCAGCATGCGCTCGTGCGCCCCCGTCTTGATGTCCTGCTGGAGGTTGGCCCCGGTGGTCGAGGCGGCGAACAGGGCCGACATCACCACGATGCCGGGGACGAACCACTGCAGCGACGAGCCGGTCCCCAGGTCGGAGACCTGGTCGAGCAGCGGCCCGAACAGGGCCAGGAACACCAGCGGCTGGACCATGGCGAAGATGACCGAGAACGGGTCGCGGACGACGGGCCGCAGCTCGCGGGTGAGGACGAGGGACGTGTCGGCGGCGAAGGTGCTCACGATGCCTGCTCCTGGAGGACGCGGGTGGACTCGGGGGACGAGAGGCCGGCGGAGCCGTCGGCCGGCGCCGAGGACGGGTCGGCGGACGGGCCGTCCTCGCGGAGGCTGCGGCCTGTGAGGTGGAGGAAGACGTCGTCGAGCGTCGCCCGGGCGACCTCGGCCGACGCCACGGCCACGCCCGAGCGGTCGAGCGCCCGCAACAGCTCGGGCAAGAGCGCCACGGCGCCCTGGACCTGGGCCGTCACCGACATCCCGTCGGGGGCGATCACGGCCGCCCCGGGCCGGTCGGCGCACCGGTCGACCGCCGCCGCCACCCGGACGGCGTCGGGCCGGTCGTGGGTGCCGAGCGTCATGCGGTCGCCCACGAGCTCGCCCTTCAGCGCCCGCGGCGTGCCGTCCGCGATGACCTCGCCGTGGTCGACCACGACCACCCGGTCGGCGAGCGAGTCGGCCTCGTCGAGGTAATGGGTGGTGAGCACGATCGTGGTGCCGTGGTCGTCGTGCAGCTCGCGGACCAGCTCCTTGAGGTTGGCCCGGTTCTGCGGGTCGAGGCCGGTCGACGGCTCGTCGAGGAACAGCAGCCGGGGCCGGTGGACCATGCCCATGGCCACGTCGAGCCGGCGCCGCTGGCCGCCCGACAGCGTCTGCACGACCCGATCACCCAGGCCGCCGAGCCCGAGGGCGGTGAGCAGCTCGTCGGCCCGGGCCCGGGCCTCGGCCTTGCCCAGCCCGTAGGCCCGGCCCTGCGTCACGACCTCGTCAAGGGCCCGCTGGGCGTGGCCGGCGCCGTTGCCCTGGCCGATGTAGCCGATGCGCCGGCGGACCTCGGCCGGCTGGGCCACCACGTCGCATCCGGCCACGACGGCCGTGCCGGCGGTGGGCGCCAGCAGCGTGGTGAGCATGCGCAGCGTCGTGGTCTTCCCCGCCCCGTTGGGCCCGAGGACGGCCACGACCTCGCCTTCCTCGACGTCGAGGTCGATGCCGCGCACGGCCTCGACCACCGAGTCCTTCACCGTGAAGTGCTTGGTCAGGCCCCGTGTTCGGATCATCGTCGCTCCTCACTCGCCAGCATCCGTGCTGGTCAGTTGCGGTCTGGAGCCAACGTATGAAGCGCCGAGGACATAACCTGACCGCAATGGGAGCGAAGGTGACCGCATGAGCGACCCCACGGCACGGGTCCTGCAACTTCTCTCGTTGCTGCAGACCCACAAGTTCTGGCCGGGCACCGAGTTGTCCGAACGGCTCGAGGTGTCGGGCCGGACCCTGCGCCGCGACGTCGACCGCCTGCGCGAGCTGGGCTACCCGGTCGACGCCACGCCCGGCGTGGCCGGCGGCTACCGGCTGGCCGCCGGCGCCCACATGCCGCCCCTGCTGCTCGACGACGACGAGGCCGTGGCCATCGCCGTCGGCCTGCGGCAGGCCACCGGCGCCTCGGTGGCCGGCATCGAGGACACGGCGCTGCGGGCCATGGCCAAGCTCGAACAGGTCCTCCCCGACCGGTTGCGCCGGCGGGTGACCGCCCTGCACGCCAACGTGGTACCGCTGCGCTGGTCCGGAGGCGAAGGGCGGCCCAACCCCACGGTCGAGGCCGAGGCGCTGGCCATCCTGGCCCAGGCCTGCCGCGACCACGAGGAGCTGCGCTTCGACTACACGGCCCGCGACGGCGAGGCGACGCGGCGGCTGGTCCGGCCCCACCAGCTCGTGTCGGCGGGGCGGCGCTGGTACCTGGTGGCGTTCGACGTAAGGCGGGACGACTGGCGCACCTTCCGGGTCGACCGGATGACCGAGCCGCGCCTGGCCGGCGCCCGCTTCCCCCCGCTGGACCTGCCGGGCGGCGACGCCGCCGCCTTCGTGGCCCACTCGCTCGGCTCGCGGCCCTTCCCGCACTTCGCCACGTTCGTGGCCGACGGGACGCCCGAGGAGGTGCGCCAGGCGACCCAGTGGGCCGAGCCCGAGGTCGAGGGCGTCGGGCCCGGCCGCTCCCGGGTCACGGTGAAGGCCGAGGCGGTGGTCGAGCTGGCCGCCATCGGGGCCATCCTCGCCACGCGGGGCGAGGTGACCCTCGAGGCCTCGTCCGGCCCCGAGGTGGTGGCGGCCCTGGCCGGGGTCGCCGAGCGGCTGGGCCGGGCGGTCAGCCCGGAGCCAGGTAGCGCACCGCGAGCGGCGGCAGGGTGAGGACGGCCGAGTCGGGCTGGCCGTGCCACGGGGTGCCGTCGCACCGGACCTCGGGCTGCGTCACCCCCGAGCCGCCCCACCGCTGGTCGTCGCTGTTCAGCAGGTCGACCCAGCGGCCGCCCCACGGCAGGCCGATGCGGTAACCGTGCCGGGGCACCGGCGTGAGGTTGGCGACGACCGCCACCATGTCGCCCGCGGTGACGCCGCCCCGGCCCAGGCGCAGGAACGAGAACACCGAGGCCTCGCGGTCGTCGGCGGCGATCCAGCGGAAGCCGTCGGGCGAGTTGTCGAGCGCCCACAGGGCGGGCCGCTCGGCGTCGACCCGGTTCAGCTCGCGTACGAGGTCGAACACGCCCCGGTGCATCGGGTCGCCGAGCGCCGGCCAGTCGACCTGGCCGTCCTGGTCCCATTCGGCGGACTGGGCCAGCTCGGACCCCATGAACAGCAGCTGCTTGCCCGGGTGCGCCCACATCCAGGCGTAGAGCGCCCGGAGGTTGGCGAACTGCTGCCATCGGTCGCCCGGCATCTTGGTCAGCAACGAGCCCTTGAGGTGGACGACCTCGTCGTGGCTCAGCGGCAGCACGAAGTTCTCCGACCAGGCGTAGACCAGCCCGAACGTCAGCTCGTCGTGGTGCCAGGACCGGTGCACCGGCTCCTGGCTGAAGTACTCGAGCGTGTCGTGCATCCAGCCCATGTTCCATTTCTGGCTGAAGCCGAGGCCGCCGAGGTCGACCGGCTTGGACACGCCGCCCCACGCCGTCGACTCCTCCGCGATCGTGAGGATGCCGCCGACGTCGCGGTGCAGCACCGTGTTCATCTCGCGCAGGAAGTCGATGGCCTCGAGGTTCTCGCGCCCACCCAGCCGGTTGGGCACCCACTCGCCGTCCTCGCGGGAGTAGTCGAGGTAGAGCATCGAGGCGACGGCGTCGACGCGCAGGCCGTCGACGTGCATCTCCTCCAGCCAGTAGCGGGCGCTCGCCACGAGGAAGTTGCGCACCTCGTTGCGCCCGAAGTTGAAGACGTACGTGCCCCAGTCGGGATGCTCGCCCTGGCGGGGGTCGGCGTGCTCGTACAGGGCGGTGCCGTCGAAGCGGCCCAGCGCCCAGTCGTCCTTGGGGAAGTGGGCGGGGACCCAGTCGATGATGACCCCGATACCGCGCTGGTGCAGGTGGTCGACCAGGTCGCGGAAGCCGTCGGGGTCGCCGTGGCGCGCCGTCGGGGCGAAGTAGCTCGTCACCTGGTAGCCCCACGACGGGGCGTAGGGGTGCTCAGTGGGCGGCAGCAGCTCGACGTGGGTGAAGCCCAGGTGGTCGGCGTGGTTGGCCAGGTCCTCGGCGAGCTCCCGGTAGCCGTACACCGAGCCGTCGTCGTGGCGCTTCCACGACCCGAGGTGGGCCTCGTAGACGGCCATGCGCTCGTCCCACGGGGTGCGCTCGGCCCGGTGCGCCATCCACTCGGCGTCGTGCCATACGTAGGCGGACGACCAGACGATGCTGGCGTTCTCCGGCGGGTGCTCGGTGCGCGTGGCGAGGGGGTCGGCCTTGAGCCGCAGCCGGCCGTCGGCCCCCAGCACCTCGAACTTGTACCTGGCGCCGGGCTCGACGCCGGGGACGAAGACCTCCCACACGCCGGACGCGCCCAGCGCCCGCATGGGGTGGACCCGGCCGTCCCAGCGATTCCAGTCGCCCACGACCCGCACGGCCTGCGCAGCCGGCGCCCACACGGCGAAGGCGGTGCCGATGATCCCCTGGTGGACGCGGTGGTTGGCCCCCAACACGGTCCAGAGCCGGTCGTGGCGGCCCTCGCCGATCAGGTGGACGTCGAGGTCGCCGAGCGTCGGCCACAGGCTCCAGGGCTCGGCGGTCGTGTACTCGCCGCCAGCCTCCCAGCGGTAGGTCACCGCGTAACCGGGTTCGGGCCAGACGTCGAGCTCCGCCTCGAAGATGCCGGCGTCGTGGACCCGGGTCATCTTGGTGCCGAGGACCTCTGCCTCGACGGCGCCCGGGCGCCAGGCCCGGAGCACGACGGCGTCGCCCACCCTGTGCGCACCGAGGAGGCGATGGGGATCGCTCAGCGTGCCGCTGGCGAGCCGGGCCAGCTCATCGGGCGGTGCGGTCGTCCCCGTCATTGGAGGTGCGTACCCCTTGTGTGTGGTTTCAGGCGACGGGCGCGAGCGCCCGGCGGATGGCCGAGGCCGGCACGTCGACCCAGTCGGGCCGGTGACCGAGCTCGTAGACGACCTCGTAGACCGCCTTGTCGAGCTCGAAGGCCCGCAGGAGCTTGCGCTGGTCCGCCTCGCCGGCCGGCAGCAGCGCCTCGATCCCCTCGACCCGCGTGTAGCCGTCCCAGAACGCCTCGGCGACCCGGGCCTCCCAGGCGTCGGCCAGGGCGAGGACCTGCTCGTCGACGTCGCGCCGGCGCTCCACGAGCGCGGTGCGGGCGGCGTACTGGAAGGAGCGCACCATGCCGGCCACGTCGCGCAGGGGCGACGACGGCTTCAGGCGCTCCTCGACCGGGCGGGCGGGCTCGCCCTCGAAGTCGATGACGTACCAGCCCGTGTCGGCCAACAGCAGCTGGCCCAGGTGCAGGTCGCCGTGGACCCGGATGGCCGCACCGGGGTCGGACACGCTGCCGACGTCGTGGTACAGAGCGGCGACGCCGGCCACGTCGACGACGTCGCTCGGGGAGATGCGGGGGCCGCCGGAGGCGCCGGGGTGGGCCGGCGGGTGCTCGGCGAGCCTTGCGAGCTGGGCGAGGAAGCCGGCGACCCAGTCGTCCACGTCGCCGGCCTCCACGCCGAAGGCGTCGGCCATGGCCAGGTGGAGGCGGGCGGTCACGTCGCCGAGCGCCGTGGCCTCGGCGGTGAAGTCGGCGACGCTCCGCTCGGGGCCCGGGGCCGTGAGCACCACCCGCAGGGCGGTGTGGGCCAGGTCCCAGGCGTCGGTGGCACCCAGCATGTACTGGCGCACGACGGCCAGGTCGGCGCGGTCGCGCCGCAGCGGCGGCAGCTGGGGCACCACGTGGGGGAAGCCGCGCTCGCCCAGCACCCGGGTCACCTCGACGTCGGGGTTGGGCTCGTCGTGGACCCGGCGGAACAGCTTGAGGATCAGCCGCTCGTCGTAGACGACCGACGTGTTCGACTGCTCGACGAGCAGCGGGCGGGCGACCCGGGCCTTCTCGTCGGGGGCGACGGCCCCGAGGACGGCGAGCGCCAGCGCGGGGTCGACCAGGGCGTCGTACAGCACGAGGCCGTGGAGCTCGCCGACCGTGACCCGGCCCTTGCCGTGCATGAAGTTGGCCTCGTCGGTGGCGGACCGGCCGCCCAGCACGACCTGGTACGTGGCGTCGGCCCCGTCGGTGGTCGTCACGTCGACGAGCAGCCACGCCAACAGCGGGACGCCCTCTTCCGGGTCGCCGGGGCGCAGCTCGATCACGCTCACGTCGACGCGCGTCGGGGTCTCGTCACCGGTGAACCAACGCTGGCGGGGCATGAACTCGGCCAGTAGCGGCGCCACCTCGTCGGCGAAGTTCTCGTCAGGGCGCGGCACGATCCCTGCCTACCACGCTCGCCCGACGCCGCGGATGCTGGTGACGCCGGGCACATCGCCCGTGGGCTGGGTGGTCGCGCCGAGGCCCTCGTCCATCACCTGGTCGATCAGCTCGAACCAGAAGAAGCCGTGCGGGGGCAGCGTGACGAAGTACGGCAGCTCGCCGACCGGTGGGAACGGGATGCGGCCCGTGAGCTCGATCGGCACCTTCCCGGCCAGCTGCTCCATCATCAGCTCGACCGGCTGCGGGAAGCGCGACAGGTTGTTCACGCAGAGGACGATGTCCTCCTCGCCGTCGGCGCCGATGCCGCGGCGCAGGTACGCCAGGACCGACGGGTTCTGGGCGTGCAGCGTCTCGAACTCGCCCATGGCCAGGACCGGGTGCTGGCGGCGCACGGCCAGCATCCGCCGGATCCACTGCAGGAAGCTCGACGGGTCGCGCTGCTGCGCCTCGACGTTGACGGCCTGGTAGCCGTACACCGGGTCCATCAGCGGGGGCAGGAACAGCTGGGCGAAGTCGGAGTTGGAGAACCCGGCGTTGCGGTCGGGGCTCCACTGCATGGGCGTGCGGACGCCGTCGCGGTCGCCCAGGTAGATGTTGTCGCCCATGCCGATCTCGTCGCCGTAGTACATGACCGGGCTCCCCGGCATGGACAGCAACATGGCGTGGAACAGCTCCGCCTTGCGCTCGTCGTTGTCGAGCAGCGGGAACAACCGGCGGCGGATGCCCAGGTTGAGCTTCATCCGCGGGTCGCTGGCGTACTCGGCGTACATGTAGTCGCGCTCGTCGTCGGTGACCATCTCGAGGGTCAGCTCGTCGTGGTTGCGCAGGAAGATGCCCCACTGGGCCCCGTCGGGGATGGCCGGGGTCTGGGCCAGGATCTCGGTGACGGGGTGCCGCTGCTCCTTGCGGACCGCCATGAACATGCGCGGCATGAGCGGGAAGTGGAAGCACATGTGGCACTCGTCGCCGTCGCCGAAGTAGTCGACGACGTCGGACGGCCACTGGTTGGCCTCGGCGAGCAGGACCCGCCCGGGGAACTCGGCGTCGACCGTCTTGCGGACCCGGCGCAGGTACTCGTGGGTCTCGGGCAGGTTCTCGCCGTTGGTCCCGTCGCGCTCGAACAGGTACGGCACGGCGTCGAGGCGGAAGCCGTCGAGGCCCAGCCCGAGCCAGAAGCGCACCACGTCGAGCATCCCCTCGGCGACCTCGGGGTTGGCGAAGTTCAGGTCGGGCTGGTGGTGGAAGAACCGGTGCCAGAAGAACTGCTCGCGCACCGGGTCCCACGTCCAGTTCGACGGCTCGGAGTCGACGAAGATGACCCGCGCCTCGCTCCAGCGCTCGCTGTCGTCGCCCCAGACGTACCAGTCGGCCTTGGGGTTGGTGCGGTCCTGCCGGGACTCCTGGAACCAGGCGTGCTGGTCGGACGTGTGGTTCATCACCATGTCGGCGATGACCCGGATGCCCCGGCGGTGGGCCTCGTCGAGGAACGTGGCGGCGTCCTCCAGCGTGCCCGACTCGGGCAGCACGGTGAGGAAGTCGCTGATGTCGTAGCCGCCGTCGCGCAGCGGCGATTGGAAGAACGGCAGGAGCCAGAGGCAGTCGACGCCCAGCCAGGACAGGTAGTCGAGCTTGCGGGTCAGCCCGGCGAAGTCACCGTAGCCGTCGCCGTCGGAGTCGTAGAAGCCGCGGACGGCCACCTCGTAGAACACCGCCCGCTGGTACCAGCGCGCATCCGTCGGATCGATCGGCATGGACATGGCCTCCCAGGCTGGCACACGGCGGGAGGTCGCAGCACCAGCGCCGTCGGGCGCCAGATCTACGCGCTGACCTGGGGTAATACCCCTGGTCCTGTACGTGCACGATGGACCTCACGACGAATAACGCACAACGTGTGGGGGCAACTTCTCTGCGAGCCGAAAATGGGCTATGACTTGGAGCCCGATGGGGGTTCGGCAGCGACGCGGTCCGGCCGGGGCAACCGGGATTGACACACCGGGCGTGACCCGCCGACTCGTCGAGACGGCGCACGACGATCTCCCCAGCGTGAACATGCTCGATGACATGCTCGATGACCTGCTCGTCCGCGCCAGGCCACGATGACCCCGCGCGACGGCGACCCACGCGTCGTCCCGGTCTACGCCCTCACCCGGGGCCGCACCCGCTCGGTCGGCCGCGACCTCCCGTGGGAAACGCTGATCACGACGACGGCGGAGGGCCTGGCGGCGCTGCCCAAGCTGCGTTTCGAGCAGTCGCGCATCGTCGCGTTCTGCCGGCGGCCGGTGTCGGTCGCCGAGGTGGCCGCAGAACTCGGCGTCCCGCTCGGCACGGCTCGCGTCCTCGTGTCCGACCTGTACGCCGAGGGGCTCCTCGTGATCCACCTGCCGTCGTTCACGCGTGCCGGCCGGCCCAGGACCGAGGTCCTGGAACGCCTGCTCACGGGGCTCAGAGCGCGATGATGGGCGACCCGATCGCCGTGAAGGTCGTCGTCGCCGGCGGCTTCGGCGTCGGCAAGACGACCTTCGTCGGCGCAGTGTCCGAGATCGAGCCGCTGGTCACCGAGGCGGCGATGACCGACCTCTCGGCGGGCATCGACGACATCAGTGCGGTCGGTGGCAAGACCACGACGACGGTGGCGATGGACTTCGGCCGCCGCACCGTCGACGACGAGCTGATCCTGTACCTGTTCGGCACGCCCGGGCAGGACCGGTTCTGGTTCATGTGGGACGACATCGCCCGCGGCGCGGTCGGGGCGGTGGTGCTCCTCGACACCCGCCGGCTGGCCGAGGGCTTCGGGGCCATCGACTACTTCGAGGACCGGCAGGTCCCCTTCGTGGTGGCGGTGAACGTCTTCGACGACGCCCCGCACCACAGCGAGGCGGCGCTGCGCGAGGCGCTGGCGCTCTCCGACGACGTGCCGCTCGTGACGTGCGACGCGCGGATCGGCGACTCGGCCATCGGCGTGCTCATCACGCTCGTCGAGCACGCGCTCGCCCGCTCGCTGGCCGGCGCCTGACGGCGCGCGGTCGCTCGGCCGACCCCGCTCGGGGCCAAGGGCAGGGCCTGGGCCGGCCCGTTCGACAGCGGCCGGCCGGGCCGGTCCGAGTGCGGCCGGTGGCCGTCAGGCCATCAGCGCGACCAGGACACCGATGGCCACGAGGACGATCACGGCGACGATCGCCATCTTGATCATCTGACTCCGGCGCTGCTGTGCCTCGACGGCTCGGACGGAAGCCGTGGTGGGGTCGTTCTCGCGCTGCGCGTAGGCGCGGAACATCGCCGTATCCGCACCGGGGTCACGTTCATCCATGGCGAGATGCTACGCCGTCGCCGCCTGCGACCTGGGCACACACATCGACGCCCTCCTCCCACGCCGAGCCCAGCGCCCGGAGCGCGGCCTCGCCGTCCCCCTCGTAGGCCGAGCCGTGCATCGTCGCGATCGTGCGCGGCCGGAGCGCGGCCAGCGACCGCAGGGCGTGCGGCACGGCGGGGCCCGGGGGCGCAGTGGGGTAGGCCACCTCGGCGGCGATCGCGGCGTCCACGAGGTCGCGCGAGGTGACCGCCGGGCCGCGACCGGCCTGGGTGAAGAGGTCGCCGGACAGCAGGGTCCGCGTCGTCTCCTCGAACAGCACCTGGGCGTCGACGCTGTGGGGGGCGTGCGGCGTGGGCACCTGGAGGAGGAGCCGGCCGCCCAGGTCCACCTTCTCGCCGGGCTCGAGGGTGCGGACGGGGCGCGCCGGCATGACCGAGAGGAGGTCGTCGAGCGAGCCCGGCCAGGCGACCTCGCCGAAGACGACGCGGGCGTGCGGGGCGGCGGCCAGCACCAGGTCGAGGGCGCCGCACTCGTCGGCCTCGAGGTGGCCGAAGGACACCCAGCGCAGGTCGCGCAGGTCCAGCACGGGTCGCAGCGCCTCCTCCAGCGCAGGGAAGCCCGCCCGCATGCCCGTGTGGAACAGCAACGGCTCGTCCGCCAGGACGAGGAACTGGTTCATGGTCATCGCTTGGGGGCCACCGTCGCCCGCCCGTCCCGCCCGCCCCGGCGGGACCGGGAGCAGTGACGAGACGCGGTAGATGCCATCGGCGATCTCGTCGAGTCGGGCGTCCATCGAACCTGTCCTAAGCGCTACGTCCCCGCCGGAGCCTGGCGGACGGCCGTTAGCCAACGCGTAGCCGCGCGTCGAATACGGTGTGTGGCGGATGCCTCACTCGTTCCGGTTCGACCCACCGGAGCCGCGGCCGGGGTCGATCACCCGACCGCGCCTCCTCCGGGCGCTGCTGGCGCGTTGGGAGCACCGGGTCACCTCGGTGATCGGCGGGGCAGGGCTGGGAAAGACCACGCTGCTGGCGCAGTCGATCGCGGAGAACCGTCTCGCCCCGCGCGGGGACGACGTGTGGCTCGGTGTCCAGCCCAGCGACGCCGATGCCGACAGCCTGGCCCGCGACGTCCTCACGGCCCTCGAGGCCGGGGGCGGCTCGGCGGCCGAGGCCCCCTCGCCCCGCGCCGTGGCCGACGCCGTGTGGCGGCGCGCGCCCCGGCCCGTCTGCCTGGTGCTCGACAACGTGCACCACCTGCTGTTCGGGTCGCCGGGCGCCGACTGGCTGTCCGAGCTGGTCGACGCCCTCCCCCAGAACGGCCGGCTGCTGCTGTCGAGCCGCACCGACCTGCCGATCCCGGTGACCCGCCTGGCGCTCGAGGGCGGCTGGGCCCGCATCGGCGAGGACGACCTGCGCTTCACCGAGACCGAGCTGGCCGGGTTCGCCGGCCGCCACGACGTGGCGGTGAGCCACCTCGACTCGACCGGCGGCTGGCCGGCCATGGCCGAGCTGGCCGCCAGCGTGTCGTCCGACCTGGCCGGCCGTTACCTGTGGGAGGAGGTGCTCCGCCCGCTCGGGGACGAGCGCCGCCACGTGCTGGCCGTCGTCTGCGACCTGGGCGGGGCCGACGACGCCCTGGCCTCCGCCGCCCTCGGCCGGACCGTGGTGCTGGCCGACGAGCTGGACGGCGTCCCGCTCGTGGCCGTGGGCGCCAACGGTTGGCGGGCCCCGCACGCCCTCTGGCGCTCTGCCCCGCAGCTCGCGCTCGGGTCCGAGCGGGACGTGGTCCGTCGTCGGGCCGTCGAGCACCTGGTCGGCCTCCGCCGCTACGACGAGGCCGTCACGCTGGCGGCCGAGGGTGGGCTCCCCGAGATGCTGCCCGCCGTGCTGCGGGCGGCGTGCGTGTCGGGCGTGCGGCCCACGGTGGGCGAGCTGGACCGTTGGCTGTCCCTGTCCCCGCCGCGGGTCCGCGCCTCGGCCCCGGGGCGCCTGGCCGAGGCGCTGCGGGCCACGCTGGCCACGCCGGACGACGCCGCCGAGCCCCTCCGCCAGGCGGCAGCGCTGGCCCGCGGCGTCGACGACCTCGACGCCGAGCTGGTCGCCATCGCCAACCTCGGGCGCGTCGGCTGGTGGCGGCAGGACCTCGAGATGGTCCGCGAGCTGGTCCCGCGCGTGGCCGAGCTGGCCGGCTCCGGGCACCCCGGGTGGAAGTCGCTGGCCGCCGCCGGACGGGCGGTGTTCGCCGACCTGGCGGGCGACGATGCCGGTGTCGTCGCCGAGCTGAACGGCGTGGTCCCCGGCACCCTCGACGCCGGCTGGGAGGCGGTCGCCGACTGGATGAGCGCCAACGTGATCGCCGGCACCGGCGACGCCGAGTCGGCCCTCACCGCCCTGGAGGCGATCCCGCCGGCCGCCGACCCCAACTTCGCCATCACGCTCGCCGGCCTGGGCCTCCAGGTCCGTTGGCTGATGGGCGAGGTGGACGAGGTCGCCCGCGAGGCGCCCGCCTTCGTCAACCACGTCCGGGCCAGCGGGTTGCTCCACAACCTCGGCGTCGTGCTGCCCACGGTCAGCCGCATGCTGTCCCACGTGGGCGACCTCGACGCCGCCCGGGCCCTGCACGACGAGGCGCTCGGCCTGCACGCCTCGCAGGCCCGTCAGCGCGAGCGGGACGGCGACCGCCGGCGCCCGCCGGTCCACCCGCCCGGCCTGGCCCTGGCCTCCGCCTCGTTGGACGTGGCCGACGGCGACGAGAAGCGGGCCGCCGCCACCCTGCGGGCCACGGCCGAGCACTACCCGATCGGCCAGGGGCCGGACCGGCGGACGTGGCGCTCGGCGCTGGCGCTCGGCTACGTCCTGCTGCCGGAGACCCGGTCGGCGTGGGACGCCACCCCGCTGCGCGGGGCCTACGACCATGCCCGCCGCCTGGCCGGCGCGGTGGTCGCCGTGCGCGAGGGCGGCGACGCCGTCGCCCTGCGCTCCCTGTCCGTGCCGCCGCCCGGCGTCGTTCGTGCCGCCCTCCACCACCGCTTCGCCGCCGACCTCGCCGTCGGGCTGGAGGCCGCCGGCCACCGCGGCAGCAGCGCCCTGCTGGAGGCGATCGGGCCGGTGGGCCGGGCGGCCGTGCGCGAGCTGGCCTCCTCCGGCGTCAACCGGCGGACCCGGCCGGCCAAGGCCCTGCTCGCCGCCGTCCCCGCCCCGCCGCCCACGCTGACCGAGGTGGCGGTGCTCGGGCCGCTGGCGCTGCGCCGCGACGGCCGCGACGTGGACGACCCCGCCCTGCGCCGCGAGCGCCTGCGGGCGCTGCTCGCCTTCCTCGTCACGCAGCGGGACACGACCCGCGGCTCGATCATGGCGGCCCTGTGGCCCGACCTGGACGAACGGTCCGCGGCCAACAACCTGCGGGTCACGCTCACCTACCTGCTCCGGCTGCTCGAGCCGTGGAGGGCGGCGGGCGAGTCGGCGTTCCACGTTCGGACCTCCGGCCAGCGAGTCGAGCTGGTCACAGGGCGCTGGCTGCAGGTCGACGTCGACGAGTTCGATCGCCACCTGTCCGCCGCCGGCCGGGCCGAGGCCGACGGCTCGCCCTCGCTGGCGCTCGAGCACAACCGGGCCGCCGCCGACCTCTACCGGGGCGACCTGCACTCGGGCGTCAACGACGGCGAATGGTACGGCCTCGAGCGCGACCGCTACCGGACACGGTTCGTGGCCGCCGCCACCCGGGCCGGCCAGCTCCTCGCCGCCGCCGGCGAGAACGACGCCGCGGAGGACATGGCGCGACGGGCCATCGCCGTCGACGCCTGGGCCGAGGGCGCCTACGCCGTCCTGGTCACGACCGCCCTCGCCCGGGAGGACCGCTCCGGCGCCCGCCAGGCCCTCGACCGCTGCATGGAGGCCCTGGCCGACCTCGGCGTCGGCCCGTCCGACGAGACGCAGCGCCTCCGCCGCCGCCTGCGGGCCGCGTCCTGAGGACGACCCGTGGACGGCGACCGGCCCTCGACCGCGCGGACCGTGACCGCGCTCGGGGCGCGGCTGACCGACGAGACGCGCACGCTCGAATCCCCCATCACGCAGGCGCGGCCGTGTCGGGAGCCGCGCTCGGTTGCGCCGTCGGGATCCTGCGGCTGAAGAACAGCGCGATCAGGGTGATGACCGCCAACACGGACAACGAAGCCCGGAGCCCGGCGAGTCGCGCCGTTTCGTACTGCTCGGTGACGGCGTCGGCCGTTTGGGGTGGCACGCCGGCGTCCTCGAGCCCGGACTCGAGTTGGTCGTTGGAGACGAACGGGATGCCAGCGGAGAGCTCGACCTGCGCCCGCGCCGCGAGATCGTCCTCGACAGCAGCACTGTTCTCGATGCCGGCGAGGAAGGAGGTGGTCATAGCGGAGATGAGGACGGCGCCGGCGAGCGCGGTGCCGATCGAGGCGCCCAGATAGGTGACCGTGTTCTGGAGGCCTCCTATCTCGCCACTTTGGGCGTCGGGCACGGACGACACGGTCACGGCGCCGAGCTGCGACGCCAGAGCGCCGACCCCGAGGCCCGCGAGCAGCATCGGCCAGGTCACGATCTCGGGCCCTGCCCCGGCATCGAGAGCGGCGACCATCACCACGATGCCCGCGAACAGTGCGACGAACCCGAGCTGAACGACTCGACGCGGTGAAGCCTGTGGGAACACCTTGGGAATGCCGGCGGCGGCCAAGAGGAGCGTGATCGACAGCGGCAGCAGCCGCACACCGGTGGCGACCGCCGACAGCCCGAGCGCAACCGAGAGGAACAGTGGCACAGCGAAGAACAGGCCCGCCTGTACCAGGTACTGGAACAAGAACGACGTGAGCCCCCCACGCAGGACTCGGTTCTCCAAGATCGCCGGGTCTATCAGCGCGGCCTGCTCCTGCTCCAACCGGTGGTTCTCCCATCGCACGAAGGCCCCGAGGACGACTCCGCCCGCGAGGATCAGCCACACAACCGGTGACAATCCCAGCCACTCGGGCGCTTCGGGCTTGGGCCGCACGAACCCCCACGTGCCCGAGCGCAGGATGCCGTAGACGACCAGACCAAGCCCCAGCGCGGACAGCACGGTGCCCACGAGATCCAGCCCCACTCCCGCCTCGGCCGGACCGTCGGCCATCCGCCGAGTGAGCGCCAGGATGACGAGGACGACGATCACCTCACCGGCGAACACCCAACGCCACGAGAGATACGTGGTGAACAGGCCGCCGATCAGTGGGCCGGCTGCGACGGCGATCGCGCCCGCGGACGCGACCAGGCCGTAGGCGCGCGGGCGTTGCTCGCGAGCGAAGTTCGACGCCACGAGCGCGACGATCGCCGGCAAGATGAGCGCCGCGCCGATGCCCTCCAGTACCGACCATCCGAACATCAACACCGCGAGGTTCGGTGCGATCGCCGTCGTGAACGAACCGCACCCGTAGATGGCGCAGCCGATCGCGAAGGCCCTCTTGCGGCCGAGGATCTGGCCGAGTTTGCCGCCGGTGATCATCAGGGACGCCATCACCAACGTGTAGAAGGTGATCGCCGTCTGAATCCCGGTGACGGTGGTACCCACGTCCTCGGCGACCGTGGCGATCGACACGTTCATGACCGAACTGTCGAGGGTCATCAAGAACTGGCCGGCGGCCAAGGTCACCAGCACGCCCCCGGCTGCCTTCTCTCGGCTCTCCTCCGCGACAGTCGCCATGGCGACCCCCTTTACCTCCCTCTATTCACGATGGCGCGGTCATGTCGGCCGACATCTACGCATCGGCAGGATCCGGGCCTAGTCGGCGAAGACCTCCCGGAGGCGGGCCTCCGCCTCGCCGGACAGGTTCGTGGTCACCACCTCGGCCCCTTGGCCCCGGAGCGGGTCTTGGACGGGCATCTCGCCTTCCTTGCGTCCGAGCGGGTCCGGAATCCAGCAGGACCACCAGCAGAGATCGTCGACCGACCGCGCCCCTGGCACATCACCCCGGCCGGGTGAGCGCCGATCCCCGTGTGATGCTGCCCTCCACCGTCCCGGGGGTTCGTTGTGCCAGGCTGCGAGCCAATGGCGATCGACGGTGAGACGGGCGAGTCCGGCGGGATCGTGACGCTCGATGCGGCTCGAGTCACGGGGCCGTCCGTCAGGGCATCGATGGCGTGAGCCGGTCGGAGTCTCCGATGGCTCGATCGCACAGGTCGCTGGCTCGGCTGGTCGCGACCACGGCCGGCACGGTCGTCGGACTGGTGGCCGTGTACGCGGCGGCTCCCCTGTCCGGCCGCAACCGGGCATGGGGTGTGATGGTGGGACTCGGTGCGATGACGGCAGTCATCCCGCTACTGGTCCGTCGGATCCGAGCCGTGCTGGCAACGGACAAGCCCGTCGCAGAGGCGATCGCGGCGCTCATCATGACCTCGACCCTGATCGTCGTCGGTTCCGCCTCGGCGTACTTCAGCCTCGAGTCGTCGCGTCCCGGACAGTTCCGGGGGCTGGAGACCAAGCTCGACGCTGTCTATTTCGCCGTCGTCGTCATGTCGACGATCGGCTTCGGTGACATCGCCCCGACGGGACAGGCCGCCCGGCTCCTGGCGACGCTCCACATCGTCGTCACCGTCTCGCTCGTAGGAGCGGCCGTTCGGCTGCTCGGCTGGGCGGCCCGACAGCGACTCGACAGAGACTGACGCCCGGGCCCGGAATGGGGCCCTGAGGCACCTGGGCCGCTCAGCTCTGCAGTGAGCCCAGGTGCTCGTGGCAGGACCGGACGGCGGACGAGCCGTCGCCCACCGCCGCCGCCACGCGCTTCATCGAGCCGGACCGCACGTCGCCGGCGGCGAACACGCCGCGCAACGACGTCTCGAACGGCAGCGGCGGCCGCTCGTCGGCCCACAGCTCGGCCGCCACGTCGGTGCCGGTGAGGATGAAGCCCTTCTCGTCCAGCGCCACCGCCGGGTCGAGCCAGCCGGTGGCCGGCTGGGCGCCGATGAAGGAGAACAGGCCGGCGCACGGCAGGCGCTCGGTCGTGCCGGACACCCTGTGCTCGACGGTCACGGCCTCCAGGTGTCCCTCCCCGGTGAGCGCCCGCACCTCGGTGCGCGTGCGGACGTCGATCCGCGGGTGGGCGTCGATCCGGTCGATCAGGTAGCGGGACATCGAGGCGGCCAGCCCGTCGCCCCGGACGGCCAGCGTGACGTGCGAGCCACCTGCGGCCAGGTACAGGGCGGCCTGGCCGGCCGAGTTGCCGCCGCCGACCACGGTCACCGGCTCGGGCCGGCACAGGCGCGCCTCCAGCTCGGTGGCGGCGTAGTAGACGCCGGCGCCCTCGTAGCGGTCGAGGTCGTCGACGCGGAGCCGGCGGTAGCGGGCGCCGGTGGCGACGATGACCGACCGGGTGGCGATCTCGGTGCCATCCCTCAGGACGAGGACGAAGGTGTGCCCCTCGCAGCGCAGCTCGACCACCTCGCAGGGCTGGGTGAGCTCGGCGCCGAGCCGCTGGGCCTGGACCGCGGCCCGCCCGGTCAGCTCGCCGCCCGAGACGCCGGACGGGAAGCCCGGGTAGTTCTCGATGCGCGAGCTCTGGGCCGCCTGCCCGCCGATCGCCACCGCGTCGAGCACGATCGTGTCGAGGCCCTCGGACGCGCCGTAGACGGCGGCGGCCAGGCCCGCCGGGCCGGCGCCCACGACCACGAGGTCGGCCAGCCGTCCCGGCCGGGGCTGGTAGGACAGGCCGAGGTGCTGGGCCAGCTCGCCGGGCGTCGGGTGGTCGAGGATGGCGAGCGGGGTGATGACCAGCGGCGTGTCGCGCGCCCGCCGGCCGAAGCGCGCCAGCAGCACGTCGGCGTCCTCGATCTCGTCGAGGTCGATCCACTGGAACGGGATGCCCACCGAAGTGGCGAAGCTGCGCAGCGCCAGGGCCTCGGCCGAGAACCGCGACCCGAAGATGCGGATCGCCTCGCTGCCCTCGTTCGCCTTCAGCAGCTTGCGCCGGCCCAGGAAGGCGGCAAAGAACAGATCGCCCAGGTCGGGCTGGGTGGCGAACAGCCGGCGCATCTCGTCGTGGCCGACCGAGAGCGCCTCGACGTCGGTGGTGGCCCGGGCGGCCAGGTAGGTCCGCTGGCCGGTGAGCAGGCCCAGCTCGCCGAGGAACGCCCCGGGCACGTGGGTCACGATCACGACCTCACTGCCCTCGATCCGCCGGACGATGTCGACCCGCCCGTCGAGCAGCACGAACAGCGGGTAGTCGGCCCGGCCCTCCTCGAACAGGTACTCGCCTGCGGCGAACGTCATCGGTTCGGCGTAGGGCCGCACCCGGTCGAGCTGCTCGCCGGTCAGTCGCGGGAAGGAAACCGGGTCGGCGGGGGGCGCCGGGACGTCGCTCATCGCGGGCTACCTGCTCGCCGGGGCATCCGGGCGACGCTACCGGCCGTTCCCGGCGTTCCCGGCGTCGGCTGGGGCCGGGGCGCCCGGGACGCCGGCCGCCTCCCCCGCCTCCGGGCCCAGCTCGGTGAACCGTTCGACGACCGCCTCGGCGGCGCAGCCGAACAGGCTCCAGTCGGTGCCGACGCCCTCGGGGACGTCGTCGCGCTCGACCCGCCGGTGCGGCTCGCCGGTCACGGCCTGGAGGGCGAAGCCCTCGGACAGCGCGGCCAGCACCGTGGCCAGGTCGCGGACGGTGTACGGCGGCCGCATCCGCCGCCCGTAGGCGAGCAGCAGCATCCCGTACAGCTCGCTGAAGGAGTCGATGGCGGTGGTCAGGTGCTCGCGGCCGGCCTCGGCGACGGCCGGGTCGGCGGGGGCGCAGGTCCGCAGGGCGATCGTGGTCAGGAACGAGGTGTGGTCGGGGTAGCGGTACAGGTTGGCCTCGGCGCCGACCCGGAGCATCTCGGGGACCGGCCCCCGGCTGTCGACCAGCGCCCGGATCGCGTCGACGGTTTCGGCCACCGACGCCCGGTCCCGCCACTTGGCGGCCGCCACGGCCAGGTCGCGGTGGAAGGCGGCCTGGTTCTCCCAGCAGCGGTAGGCGGCCCCGGTCGTGAGGCCGGCCTCGGCCACCACGTCGGCGAGCCGGACGTGGGTGACGCTCACCGACACCCGCCGCTCGTGCAGCAGGCGGATGCCCACGTCGATGAGCAGCTCACGGGTCTGATCGAGGGTGCGTCGGGTCATGGTCCAGCCTCCCCGCCGGCCGTGTGTCCCGCCCCAGTGCCCTCCAGCAGATAAGTAACTTACCCATCTGCCCAGAGCCGTTGCCCCTCCGCCGTCACGGGTGACAAGGTGGCGTTGTTGGTCGCCGCGCCAGCAGTCCGCAGTCGGCGGAGACACGGAGGGAGTCGTGAGAGGCCAACGCAACGGGGGCCGGCCACGGCGCGCCGTCCCACGGCGGCCGCTGGTCCGGGTCTATGGCAGGCGCGGCGCCTGGTCACCGCGGCGGCTCGTCCGCCACGGGGTGGGCCCGACGATGGTGGCGGCTGCGGTCGCGCTCGCCGTCGTCGCGCCCACGGGGCAAGGGACGGACGGCACACGGCCCGGCACGGACGCCGTGCGGGCGATCGAGGCCCGGGCCGTCCCCGGCGAGGGTGCGCGCGGCAGGGCGCTCCCTCAGCCCGCCCCACCCCTGCTCATCAGGGCACCGGCGCGGTAGGGGGCCGTCAGGCCCGGCGCAGGGAGAACACGTGCGCCACCTGGTTGTGGGCGGGGTCGAGCCGGACGTACGGCTCGGGCCCGTCCCACGTGTAGGTGACGCCGGTCAGCTCGTCGGTGGCGTGGTAGGCGCCGATCCACGGCAGGCCGACGGCGTCGAGGTCGACCCAGAGGGTCGTCTCCTGGGCGTCGTACGGGTCGGTGTTCACCACCACGAGGACCAGGTCGCCGTCGTCGGCGTGGCCCTTGGTGTAGGCGAGGAACCGCTCGTTGGCCGCATGGTGGAACCGCACGTTCCGCAGGGACCGGAAGGCCGGGTGCCGGCGGCGGATCTCGTTGACCTGGGTGATGAACGGGGCCATCGAGTCGGGCCGGTTCCAGTCGCGGCGGCGCAGCTCGTACTTCTCGGAGCGGAAGTACTCCTCGTTGGCGTCGCTCATCGGCTCGTTCTCGTACAACTCGTAGCCGCTGTAGAGGCCGTAGCTGGGCGTGAGCGTGGCGGCCAGCACGTAACGCACGTGGAAGGCGGCGGGCGGCCCGTTGCGCAACGGGCCCGACAGGATGTCGGGCGTGTTGGGCCAGAAGTTGGGCCGCATGTAGTCGACGGTGCGGCCGGTGGCCAGCTCCTCGACGTACTGGCGCAGCTCGGCAGGCTGGGTCCGCCACGTGAAGTAGGTGTAGCTCTGGGTGAAGCCGACCTCGGCCAGCTTGGCCATGACGTTGGGCCGGGTGAACGCCTCGGCCAGGAAGATCACGTCGGGGTCGTCGCGGTGGATGCGCTCGATGAGCCAGGCCCAGAAGGCCATCGGCTTGGTGTGGGGGTTGTCGACCCGGAACACGCGGACGCCGTGGCCGATCCAGTACCGGAGCACCTCGCGGCAGGCCTTCCACAGGGCCAGTCGGTCGGCGTCCTTCTCCGGCCAGAAGTGGATCGGGAAGATGTCCTGGTACTTCTTCGGCGGGTTCTCGGCGTAGCGGATGGACCCGTCGGGCCGGCGCCAGAACCACTCGGGATGGTCCGCCACCCAGGGGTGGTCGGGCGAGCACTGGAGGGCGTAGTCGAGCGCCACCTCGAGGCCCACGTCGTTGGCCTCGCGCACGAACGCCCGGAAGTCGTCGAGCGTGCCGAGCTCGGGGTGGATGGCGGTGTGACCGCCCTCGGGCGAGCCGATCGCCCACGGGCTGCCCGGGTCGCCGGGGCCGGCCCTCAGCGTGTTGTTGGGCCCCTTGCGGTGGCTGGTGCCGATCGGGTGGATGGGCGGCAGGTAGACGATGTCGAAGCCCATGTCGGCGATCGCCGCCAGCCGCTTGGTGGACCCGTTGAAGCCGCCCTCGCTGCGGGGGAAGAACTCGTACCAGGCGCCGAAGTTGGCGCGGGGACGGTCGACCCACAGCGGGAGCGGGTCGGTGGCGGTCACGTCGACGTCGGGGACGTCGGCGACCAGCTCGGCCACCCGGTCGTCGAGGCCGGCGTTGAGCCGCTCCTGGACCGTCAGGTCTGTGCGGCGCAGCCCCGCAGCGGCGTCGAGGACGCGGCGGCGGCTGCGGGGGCCGAGCCCGTCGGCGAGCGACCACAGGATGCGGGCGCCCTCCTCCAGCTCGAGCGTGATGTCGTCGCCGATCGCGAACTTGATCTCGACGTCGTGGCGCCAGGTGCGGAACCGGTCCTTCCAGGCCTCGACCACGAACTCGTGCTGGCCGACGAGGGAGGGGCGGAACTGGCCGGACCAGTCGTCGGTGCCGGTGGCCAGGTCGCCCATCGGCGCGACGTGCCACGTGCGCTTGCCCTCGCGGCGCCAGCGGACCCGGGCGCCGATCATGTCGTGGCCGTCCTGGAAGATCACGGCCGACACGGTCACCGCGTCGCCGACCACCGCCTTGGCGGGGAAGCGACCGCTCGGGGTCGACGGGCGGACGTCGTCGATCATGATGCGGCCGAGCACCGCACCAGCGTAGGGGACCGCCTCCGTCCCGTCGCGTGACCTGGCGAGCACAGGCTGCGCCGGTGGCGGCGTCGGCGGTCGGAGTCGTCCGGCGTCGGACGCGGGCGGCTCGCGCTTGGGTACCGTGCGCGTCCGATGAAGGCCCTCCGCAGTTTCACGGTCCGTCCCTCGCTGCCGGCGTCGCTCGCCGCGCTGGAGGAGCTGGCCTTCAACCTCCGCTGGTCGTGGGACGACCAGACCCGGGCCCTCTTCCACTGGGTCGACCCCGACCTGTGGGACGCCTCCGTCCACGACCCGGTACGGATGCTCGGCCTCGTCGACCGCGAGCACTTCGAGGCCCTCGCCGCCGACCCCGGCTTCACCCGCTACCTGGTCGAGGTGCGCGAGGAGCTGCGCCGCTACCTGGAGGGCGACCGCTGGTTCCAGGCCCGGACGGGCAGCCCGCTGCGCAAGGTCGCCTACTTCTCCCCCGAGTTCGGCATCGCCGAGGCGGTCCCCCAGTACTCGGGCGGCCTGGGGGTCCTCGCCGGCGACCACCTCAAGTCGGCCAGCGACCTCGGTGTCCCCCTCGTGGGCGTCGGCCTGCTGTACCGCCACGGCTACTTCCGCCAGAGCCTCGACACGGCCGGCTGGCAGCAGCAGCGCTACCCACTCCTCGACCCGCACGTCATGGCGCTGACCCGGTGCGACGGCATCCGGGTGTCCGTCGACCTGGCCGGCGTGCCGCTCGTGGCCCAGGTGTGGAAGGCCGACGTCGGGCGCGTCCCGCTGTACTTCCTCGACGCCGACGTCGACGAGAACGACGCCGCCGGGCGCGAGGTCACCGACCGGCTCTACGGCGGCGACACGGAACACCGGCTGCGCCAGGAGGTCCTGCTCGGCATCGGCGGCGTCCGCGCCCTCGACGCCCTCGGCATCGACGCCCAGGTGTTCCACACCAACGAGGGCCACGCCGGCTTCCTGGGGCTGGAGCGCATCCGCCGGGCGATGGTCGAGCAGGGCCTGGGCTACCGCGAGGCGATCGAGTCCGTGCGGTCGGGCTGCATCTTCACCACCCACACGCCGGTCCCGGCCGGCATCGACCGCTTCCCCCGGCCGCTGATGGAGAAGTACTTCTCGCCCTGGGCCGACGAGGTGGGCGTACCGGTCGACGACCTCATCGCGCTCGGCCACCGCCCCCACGACCCCACCGACGAGCCGTTCAACATGGCGGTCATGGGCCTGCGGCTCGCCGGGCGGTCCAACGGCGTGGCCGAGCTGCACGGCGAGGTGAGCCGCGAGATGTTCGGCGACCTGTGGCCGCACGTGCCGAGCGACGAGGTCCCCATCGGGTCGATCACCAACGGCGTCCACGCCCACACCTGGACCTCGCCGGAGGTGTGCGACCTGCTCACCCGCTACGTGCTGCCGGAGTGGCACGAGGCCGGCCCGGAGCGCTGGGCCCGCCTCCACGAGGCGCCGGACGACGAGCTGTGGCGCGCCCGCGAGTCGGGCCGTCAGCGGCTCGTGACGTTCGTGCGGCGCCAGCTGCGCCGGGGCGCCGTGGCGCGGGGCTTCTCCGGGTCCGACGTGGCCTGGTCCGACGAGGTGCTCGACCCGCGGCTGCTGACGGTCGGCTTCGCCCGCCGGTTCGCCACCTACAAGCGGGCCACGCTGCTGCTCTCCCAGCCCGAGCGCCTGCGCCGGCTGCTGCTGGACGAGGAGCGGCCGCTCCAGCTCGTTTTCGCCGGCAAGGCGCACCCGGCCGACGAGGCCGGCAAGGAGATGATCCGGCGGATCGTCGAGTTCTCCTCCGACGCCGAGGTGCGCCACCGCTTCGTGTTCGTGGACGACTACGACATCGCCGTCGCCCGGGCCTTCTACCAGGGCGCCGACGTGTGGCTGAACAACCCCCGCCGGCCCCAGGAGGCCTGCGGCACCTCCGGGATGAAGTCGGCGCTCAACGGCGGGCTCAACCTGTCCATCCTCGACGGATGGTGGGCCGAGATGTTCGACGGCGACAACGGCTGGGCCATCTCGTCCTTCGAGGACATCGAGGACCTGGCCCGCCGCGACGAGCTCGAGGCCAACGCCCTGTTCGAGCTGCTGGAGCGCCAGGTCGTCCCGCTGTTCTACGACCGGCCGTCGCCCGGGGCGGGCGACACCGGCGTCCCCCACGGCTGGCTGCGCAAGGTGAAGGTCTCGCTGGCCACGCTGGGGCCGCAGGCCACCGCCTCGCGCATGGTGGCGGACTACGTCGAGCAGCTGTACGAGCCGACCGCCGCGCGGGCCGACCGGCTGTCCGCCGACTCGTGCGCCCCGGCCCGCGCCCTGGCGGCGTGGAAGGAGCGGGTCGCCGCCGCCTGGTCGGACGTGGCGATCGGCTCGGTCACGGCCGACACCACCGCCGCCGAGCTGGGCGGCACCCGGCACGTCACGGCGACCGTGTCCCTGGGCGCCCTCTCGCCGGCCGACGTCGACGTCCAGCTCCTCCACGGCCCGGTCGGCACCGCCGACGAGCTCACGTCGCCGACGACGGTGTCGCTGGTGCCCTCGGGCCCGTCCGACGGCGGCGGGACGGACGGCGGCCCCGTGACCTACGAGGGCGACTTCCCGGCCGCCGCCGCCGGCCGCTACGGCTTCACCGTCCGGGTCGTCCCGAACAACCCCGACCTCGTCACCCCCATGGAGCTCGGCCTCACCACCTGGTCGGCCTGACCGGCGGGCCCGCGGGCCGACGGGACGGGGGTCCCGGCGGCGGGCCCGCGGGCCCGCGGTGAACGGCGGGCCGACCATCGTCGCGGCGCGTCGCGAACCGATCGGTGGTCCGGGGCGTATCGACGAGGGACCGAGCGCACCACGGCGCCGGCGGCCCCACCGGCCGCTGCCCGCCGTCGTCCTCGCCACGTATCGCCCCACGGAGGACGACCCATGACGAGCCACACCAGCCCCGCCCCCGTCCGACCGACCCGCCGGCGGCGGCGCGCGGTGACCGCCCTCGCGGTCGCCGCCACGTTGGCCCTGGCGCTGGCCGCCTGCGGCGGTGACGACGACGACGCTGCGGCCACCGACGACGACACCGCGGAGACGACCAGCGGCGACGCGGCCGCCGCCCCGGCCGACGACGGCTACGGGACCCGGGCGCCCGCCGAGGACAGCGAGGACGCCGCTGCGGCCGGCGGCGACGCGGTGCCCTACGAGGTCACCGGGATCGAGTACTCCGACGTGTCGGCACCGGCCGGCGGGACGATCGAGATCACGAACAGCTCGGGCGCCCCCCACACGTTCACCGCCGACGACGGCGCGTTCGACGTGTCGTATGACGCGGGTGAGTCCGCCACCGTCGAGGTGCCCGCCGAGCCGGGCGAGTACGGCTTCCACTGCGAGGTCCACTCCTCCATGCAGGCCACCGTCACCGTCGAGTGACGCACCGGGCCTGACAGAGGCCGCGCTGACGGCGGCGTCCCCGGACGGGAGGGGCCGCCGCCGTCGCGTGTTCACCGGCTCCCATCCGGCTCGCCCGCACCGGCCTCCGCCGGCCGCTGCGGAGCCCCGGGATGACCGCAAGCGTGCCGCGGCCGACCCCGTCGGCGTCGGGCCGGAACGTCGAGATGATGGCCGGGGTGGGGCGCCGTCGCCCTACGTGGCGAGCCGGCGCACCGAGGCCAGCTCGGCCCGGGCCTGGTCGGCGAGGACGGCGGCGCTCGGTCCGCTGAGCCGGTCGAGCGTGGCGACGGCCTCCTCCAGCGCCCCGACCGCCGCGGGGACGTCGCCGGCCAGGGCGAACGCCCGACCGTGGAGCGACAGCGCCTCCGCCAGGCCGACCCGCGTCGTGTCGTCGTCGTCGTCGACGGCGTCCCGCCGGAGCCGGACGGCCGTGCCGGTCACCTCGACGGCCCCGACCAGGTCCGCCCGGGCGGGCATCGCCCGTTGCCGCTGTGCCTCGGCGACGAGCCCGCCGACCACCTGCGAGGCACGGGCGTAGGCGACGTTGCCCCGCGCCCGACGCGCCAGGGGGCCATCGCCCCGGCGGCTCAGCTCGTCGGCCCGGCCCAGGAGCCGGCGCTGTTCGTCGGTGCGACCGGACGCCCCCGCCAGCCGGGCCGCGTCCGCCGCCGAGGAGGCCGCCTCGCCGACCATCGCATCGTGGTCCGCATGGTCGGCGCCGATGCCGTCGAGGGCGCGACAGGCCAGGTCGAGCGCCTCGAGACCGTGGCGCAGGGCCGGCTCGACCAGTCCCTGCAGGGCGTCGAGCGCCGCCTGCCGGTCAACGGCGCGGCCGAGGAGTCGGACGTCCGCCGGGTCGTCCGACGCGGCCGTGCGCCGTCGCGCCGCGGCCACCGCCGCCCCTGTCGCCGCGACGGCGCGCCGGCTGGCGCCCTCGTCGCGACCCAGGCGGACGGCCTCGGCGACGAGCCCCTGCACCTCGTCGGCCGTCGGCACGGCGCGATCCGTCCGTCGCCTCAGCGCCATCCCGACCTCCAACAGCAGCACGACCCAGCACCCGCAATGTAGGCACGGCCAGACGTTGCGTGCCTGCTCCGCCTTCGCCGCGGGCGGTCGGGCCCGGCCGGACGGGCGACGGGGCGGGCCTCTGGCGCGACGGTGGAAAGCCACGCGAGCGGGTCTACGTTGCGTACGGAGGTCGTGCCGTGGTGGTGGCCTGGGTTCTCGTCGGCGTCGTGCTGCTCCTCGTGGAGATGCACAACCTGGCCTTCTTCGCCGTGTTCGCAGCCATCGGGGCCTTCGCCGCCGCCGGTGTGGCCGGCGTGGCGCCGGACGCCATCGCGTTGCAGGGCGCGGTCGCTGCCGGCCTCGGGCTGGCCGGGATGGTCGCCGTGCGGCCGTGGGTCAGCCGGGCCATCGACGCCCGGCGGACGGGGCACGTGATCCGCGGCGTCCACGGGGGGCTTGTCGGCAGCGAGGGCGTCACGCTCGACCGGGTCGGCGACGTCCACCACCAGGGCCATGTGCGCCTGACCGGCGAGCGCTGGCTGGCGGTGACCGGCGGCGGCGAGCCGATCGCGGCCGGCGTCCCCGTGGTCGTGACGGCGGTCCGCGGCACCACGCTCGTGGTGTGGCCGATCGAGGCCGCCCCGGGCGAACCCCACGAGATCGGGCCACAAGCGCCCGACGAGGCGCCGGACGGCGCAGAGGGAAGGAAGCAATGACCGAGACAGACGCCGTGGCACTGGGGGTGCTGGCAGTCGTTGTGCTGCTGGTCTTCCTGCAGTTGCGGCGGTCGATCAACATCGTGCAGCAGGGCGAGGTCGGCGTCGTCAAGCGCCTCGGCGAATACCGCCGGACCCACGAGCCGGGCCTGGTCGTCATCGCCCCGCTCGTTGACACGCTGCAGCGGGTCGACATGCGAGAGATCCCCCGGCCGGGCGACCGGCAGGAGGTGATCACCAAGGACAACGTGGTCGTCACGGTGAACGCCACGATCTTCACCCAGGTGGTCGACGCCCAGCAGGCGTTGTTCAGCGTGGCGAACTTCGACGTCGCCATCGACGCGCTGGCCCGGACCGCCCTCCGCTCGGTCATCGGCACGCTCTCGCTCGACGAGGCGCTGTCGGGGCGCGAGCGCATCAACACCGATGTCCAGCAGCAGATGGAGGTCGTGACCGACAAGTGGGGCATCCGCATCAGCCGGATCGAGATCGTCGAGATCGCCCCGCCGCCCCAGATCCTCCAGGCCCTGGCGCTCGAGAAGCAGGCCGACCAGGAGAAGCGGGCCAAGATCCTGCAGTCGGAGGGCCATCAGCGCTCGGCCATCAACGTCGCCGAGGGCCAGGCCCAGGCGGCGGTGCGGAACGCCCAGGGCCAGCGCGAGGCCGCCATCCTGACCGCCGAGGGCGCCCGGCAGGCGGCCATCCTCGAGGCCGAGGGCCGGGCCACGGCGATCGAGTCCGTGTACACGGCCATCAAGGCGGCCGAGCCGAACCCGACGCTGGTGGCGATCCTCCAGCTGGAGGCGCTGGGCCGCTTCGCCGACAGCGACAACTCGACGATCGTGGTCCCGTTCGAGAGCGCCGGCCTCATGGGCGCCGCCCAGGCGCTGCGCAGCGTCCTCGGGGCCGCCCCGACCCAGGGCGCCCCCAACGGCGTGACCGCCACCACGCGTTGAACCACCCGCCGGCCGCCGCCGGGCGGCACCCGGCGGCGGCCGCCCGGGCGGCTCAGGGCGACGGCGACAGCCGCTGGAGCCCCACCACGCGCAGGACCGCCAGGGCCTCGGCGGCGGGCGTGCCGGGGGCGGCGGAGTAGACGATCAGGCGCCGGGTCGAGTCGCAGTTCGTGAGCCTGACCTACCCGTCGTCGAAGACGGCGCTGAACATGGTGACCACCATGTACGCCAAGGCGCTGCCCGGTTGGAAGGTCAACGCCGCCGACCCCGGCTACACCGCAACCGACCTCAACGGCCACAGCGGGTTCCAGACGGTCGAGCAGGGGTCCGAGGCCATCGTCGCGCTGGCCACCCTCGGTCCCGACGGGCCGACGGGTGGCTTCTTCGACGCCGCCGGCAGGGTGCCCTGGTAGGGCGTGATGACCCGGGTCGGCCGGGCGCCCGCCACCCGGCCGACCCGTGGTTCCCACCACCATCCGGGGATCAGGGGGCCGTCGCCATCCCGACGCCGCAGTCGACGAGGTCGACGCCCGGGGCCAGGCCGGCGGTCCGGGCGCTTGCGAGCAGGCGGGCCAGGACCGTCGCGGTCCGGAAGGGCAGGGGCGACGCCGCCACGTCCTCGACCCACAGCGCCGTCACGCCGGCGACGTGGGGGCAGGCCATGCTCGTCCCGTTGAGGGACGCCAGCCCGCCACCGATCGCCGCGGACACGACGCCCATGCCGGGGCCGCTGATCTGGGCGAACGTGTTGGAGAACGGCGCCACCACGAAGCCCGCCGGCGACTCGCCCAGGGCGGCGACCGACACCACGCCGTCGGCCGCCGCGGGCAGCGCCACGCCGATCTCGTGCTGGGGGTTCGTACCGCGGCGACTGCCGTTGCCGGCGGCGCCGACCACGATCGTCCCCGCGCCGAACGCCTCGAAGCTCCGCAGCATCGCCATCAGGGCGTCGAACATGCGCAGGTTGGCGCGGTAGCCCTCGAGGGCACGCGAGGTGGCCAGCTCGACCGGCAGCCCGCCGTCGACGAGCCGCTTGACCAGGGCGGTGAAGTCCAGCTCGATCGAGATGGACATCACCTGGGCTCCCTGCTGGGCCGCCCACTGCAGGCCGGCGAACATCCAGTCCGACTGGCCGCGGCCGTCGTCCCCGAGCACCTTGCCGATGCGGGCCTCGGTGACGCCGGGGGCCACGCCGATGCGGGTCCCGTTCACGTCCCGCCCGAGGACCGTGCCGGCGCAGTGGGTGCCGTGGCCCTGCTTGTCGCCGTTGCCCGACCCCGTGAAGTCCTCCTCGACGAGGTGGACGCCGGCGAAGGCGGCGTGGGCCGCGTCGATGCCGGTGTCGAGGACGGCGACGGTCACGCCCGCCCCCGTCCGGGTCGAGCGGTCGGCGCCCACGGCCCTGACGCCCCACGTGGGCTGCCCGGCGGCGGCGGTCCCGCCGGACGAGTCGTCGCCGGTCCCCGTGGCCACCGGCTCGACCAGGCGGGTCGGCATCACGGGGGCGATGGCGCCGACCTGAGGGTCGCGCGCCAGGTCGCGGACGGCGGCCTTGTCCAGCACCTCCACATCGACGCGCGGCTCGCTGGGTGCGTCCGTCTCGGCGGCGATCGTCGACTCGAACGGCCCGGCGACGCTCAACCCGCTCACGTCCCGCAGGACGACGTACGTCTCCTCCATGGCTACCGCTCCTCCACCGGCGGGCTGGGGTACCACCGGCGCCCTTCCAGTGCCGTCGGCGGCCGCGCCGATACGCGAATCTCACCCCGACGGCGGCCCGCCGCCGGCCCGGGGGCCTGTGACTCACCCCGGTGCCGCGGCGGCGAGCACCTCCCACAGGTGGCCGTCGGGGTCGGCGAAGGTGGCGGTGTAGCCCCACGGCCGGTCGGTTGCGGTGCTGACCAGGGTCGCCCCCGCCCCCACCGCCCGGGCCACGACGGCGTCGACCTCGTCGCGCCCGGCGGCGCGCAGGCCGAGCAGGCACTCGCTCGTCCCCATCGGCGCCACCTCGTGGTCGCCGGTCACCCACCCGAAGCCGCCGGTGGGGATGAACATCAGCCGCAGACCGTCGTTCACGACGAACTGGAGCGGCTCGGGGACGCCGTCGTCCGCCGGCTCGCCGACAGGCTCGAAGCCGAGGCCGTCGCGGTAGAAGGCGTGGGCGGTGGGGCGGTCGGCGATGGGCAGGGCGACGACGACGGGGCCGGTGGTCATGGGTGGGCTCCTCGTGGGGGGACGGACGATCCTCGTACGGACGGGACGGGCCGCCCGGGCTCATCGGTCGTCCGCCGGGCCGGTCGAGCCCGCTCAGCCCGCTGAGCCGAGGCGGACCAGCATCTTGCCGAGGTTGCCGGCTCGGAGGACGTCGATGACGGCCGGCGCTCGACGGCTACTTGCCGGTGAAGGTGGCGTGCCCCGGGCCGTGCTCGAGGAAGGAGGCGACGCCGACGCGGGCGTCGTCGGTGCGGAACGAGTCGACGAAGAGGCGCTGCTCAAGGGACAGGCCGTCGGCGAGCGAGCCCTCCAGGCCGCCGTCGATGGCCCGCTTGGCCAGGGCTTGGGCGGCCACGGCGCCCGCGGCCAGCTCGGCGGCGCGGGCGAGCGCCCGGTCGTGCAGCTCGTCGCCGGGGACGACCTCGTCGGCCAGCCCGATGCGCAGCGCCTCCTCGGCCTTCACCTGGCGGCCGGAGAGGATCAGGTCCTTGGCCCGGGCCGGGCCGACGAGGCGGGCGAGGCGCTGGGTCCCCCCGCCGCCGGGGATGATCCCGAGCAGGATCTCCGGCTGGCCGAACACCGCCCGCTCCGAGCAGATGCGGATGTCGCAGGCCAGGGCCAACTCGCACCCGCCGCCGAGGGCGTAGCCGGACACGGCGGCGATGACCATGCGGGGGATGGCCGCCACCGCGTCGAGCGCCCGGTGAATCCGGCCGCCGATCGGCCCGGCCTCGTCCGGCCCGCCGAACTCGGTGATGTCGGCGCCGGCGGCGAACAGCCGGTCCCCGCCGGTGACGACCACGGCACCGGGGGGCTCGGCGGTGAGGTCCTCGGCTACGGCCCCCAGCTCGGCCAGCACCGCCGAGGACAAGGCGTTGACCTTGGGGTTGTCGAGGCGGACCACGGCCACGCCGTCGTCGCGGCGCTCCAGGTGGACGAGCGTGCCAGGCATGGCCCGCACCCTACGGGCCACCGCCCGACCGGGCATGTCCGGGCCCCGGAGCCCAACTGCCGCCGACCGACGCGCCCCCCGTCCCGCCCGACGTGGGGCCGTCAGAGGTCGGGGAGGAGCTCGTCCGCCGCCGTCCAGGGGTCGAGCTCGCCGCGGGCGACGGCCTCGGCCAGCTCGGTGCCGCGGGCGGTGCCCGTCGCGGCGCGGGCCCGCTCCAGGAGCCGGGCGGCCACCAACCGGGTGACCTCGTCCGCCGCCCGCCGCCGCCGCCGCTCGGCCAGGCCCTCGCCCGAGCCGGCCAGCAGGTGGTCCCGGTGGGCCAGCACGGCGTCCCACACCTCGGCGACGCCCTCGCCGGTGGCCGAGCTGGCCGTGGTGGCCACGACCGGCGCTCGCCAAGAGCCGGGGGCGTGCCCGGCCCCGGCCAGGTCGAGCATGCGGTCGAGGTCCTTGATCGTCTCGGCGGCGCCCGGGCGGTCGGCCTTGTTCACCACGAACACGTCGGCCACCTCGAGCAGCCCGGCCTTGTTGGCCTGCACGGCGTCGCCCCAGCCCGGGTTCACGACCACCACCGTCGTGTCGGCGTGGCCGGCCACCTCGACCTCGACCTGCCCGACGCCCACGGTCTCGACCAGCACCCAGGGGAATCCGGCGGCCGTGAGCACCCGTACGGCCTCGGGCGTGGCCACGGCGAGCCCGCCGAGGTGGCCGCGGGTCGCCATCGAGCGGATGAAGACGGCGTCGTCCGTGGCGTGGTCGCCCATGCGGACCCGGTCGCCCAGGATCGCCCCGCCCGTGAACGGCGACGACGGGTCGATCGCCAGCACCGCCACGCGGTCGCCGCAGGCCCGGACGACCCGGACCAGCGCGCTGGTCAGCGTGGACTTGCCGGCGCCCGGCGCCCCGGTGAGCCCGACCGTGTAGGCGTCGTCGCCCTGGCCGTGGGTGAGCCGGCCCACCTCGCGGGCGCCCTCGCCGCCCCGCTCGACCAGCGAGAGGAGGCGGGCGAGCGCGGCCCGATCGCCCTCACGGGCGGCGGGGAGCAGTCCGGCCGGGACGACCGTGGCCGGGCTGACGGCGAGCCTCCGGCGTCAGAGACCGACGGCGGTCTCGGTCTCGGTGGTCGTGTTGACGTCACGCACCTCGGTGACGCCGGGCACACGATCCTTCATGATGCGCTCGATGCCCGCCTTCAGCGTCACGGTCGACGCCGGGCACGACACGCAGGCACCGACCAGCTCGACCGACACGACCCCGGCCACCTCGTCGACGCCGCGGAGATGGATGTCGCCGTTGTCGGCCTGGATCGCCGGTCGGATGACCTCGATCACCTGTTCAACCTTGGCGGTGTCGATCACTCGCGGGACTCCTCGGAACTGAGCGCGTCGCATGGTCGCAAACGGGGCACCGTTCGAGCAAACACCGGGACCCGCATCGGTGTTCCCCGCCGGGAGTAGCAACCGGGCCGCGCGTCTGAGAACCTTGTGCGTCGTGATCGCAGCCCTCTTCGCCCACCAGGGTGGGTGGGACGAGGCCATCTTCGTCGCCGTGCCCATCGCCATCTTCGCCGGGCTGCTGCTCGTGGCCAACAAGCGGGCGTCCCGCATCGAGGACGAGCGCAACCGCGGCGCCGGGCCCCGGCCCGACGGCGGGGACGCCGACCGGCGCAAGCCCCGGTCCGGACGCTGACCCGACGCCGCATCCGCCACACGTCCACCACCGCCACGGTCGACGCCGCCGGGGCGGCGGCCCTCGCCGCCCCCCGGGACGACATCGTGCGCGAGCGGGCCGACGGCCCCGGGAACTTCCGCGACGACGCCGGCCCGTTCACCCACTACGAGCGGACCGTCACCGAGGGCGAGCCCGACCCCGTCACCGGTCACCGGACGGTCACCCAGCACTTCGCCTGGGAGCTGCCCCGGGGCGCCTGGCGCCCGCTGACGAACATCGGGGTCCGTCGGGCGCTGCGGCGGCCCCGGCCCGACGGGACGACGCCCCGCTGGTTCCCGCCCGAGCGGCCGGACGCCCAGGGCGCCCAGGTCCTCGGCCTGCTGGCCACCCTGTCGCTCGCGGTCGGCTACCACGGCACGCTGCTCGGCCAGACGATGACGTTCGCGGCCGACGAGTTCGGCAGCAGCACGACGGCGCAGGGCGCAGCGCTCTCCGCCGCCCGGATCGGCGGCCTCTTGGCCATCGCCCTCGGCGTCGCCGCCGACCGCCGGGGCCGCCGCCGGCTGCTCGTCCTGGCGCTGCTGCTGTGTGTCACGTCCACCGTGCTGGGCGGGCTGGCGCCCGGCCTGGGTGTCCTGGCCGCGACCCAGGCGGTCAACCGGGGCTCGGTGGCGGCGGCCGGCCTGCTCCTGGCGGTGGTGATCGCCGAGGAGATGCCCAAGGGCTCGCGGGCCTACGCCGTGGGCCTGCTGTCGATGTCGACCGCCCTCGGGGCCGGCATGGCCCTGTGGCTGCTGCCCCTGGCGGACCTGGGCGACCGGGCCTGGCGCATCCTCTACCTGGCCCCCGTGGTGTTCCTCCCGCTGATCGCCCGGGCGGGGCGGATGCTGCCCGAGAGCCGCCGCTACGTCCGCCCCCACGACACCGTGTCGCTGGCCGGCCACGGCGGCCGCCTCGCCCTGCTGGCCGCGGCGGGCTTCCTCATCAACGTGTTCGTGGCGCCCCAGACCCAGTTCCGCAACGAGTACCTGCGGGACGAGCGGGGCCTGAGCGCTGCCGCCGTGGCGGTTTTCGCCCTGCTGACCAGCACACCCGCCGGCATCGGGATCGTCGTGGGTGGGCGCCTCGCCGACACCCGGGGACGCAAGGTCGTGGGCGCCGTATCGGCCGTGGGGGGCGCCTCGCTCCTCGTCGGGTCGTTCTCCCTGAGCGGGCCGGCCATGTGGGTGGCGGCCACGCTGGGCGCCCTGCTCATGGCGCCGCTGGACCCGATCGCCAAGGTCTACGGGCCCGAGCTGTTCCCCACGTCCCTGCGGGCGAAAGCCGCTGGGATCATCGCCACCACGGCCATGGTGGGCAGCGTTGTGGGCCTGACGGCGGCGGGGGCGTTGCGGGACGGGTTCGGCTCGTTCGCGCCGGCCATGGCGCTGCTCGCCCTCGGCCCGGCGGCGACGGCCGTGCTCGTGCTTGCCAAGTTCCCGGAGACGGCCCGGCGCGAGCTAGAGGACCTCAACCCGGAGGACCGGATCCCCGGCGCCGACCCCGCCGAGCACCTCGCGGACGCCGACGGCGGGTCGCCCACACCCCACAACGACCGAAAGACTACGCAAAGCGCGCTCAATCGCACCTAGCGCTGGTTCGACATGGTCATTAGCATTTCGGCAATGCCCATGAGGCGCACGCTGGGTGCTGCGGTCCTCACCGTGGCACTGGCCAGCGCCGCGGGATGCAGCGCCGCGGATTCGGAGATCGGCTCGTCCGTCACGACGGCCGCGGACGCCGACGCCTCCGTCACGACGGCCGCGGACGCCGAGGCGCCGGCCGCCCGGAGGGAGACCGGCGAGGTGGCCGGCGACCGGGGTCCTTCCTCCGGGACGACCACGGCCACCGCCCCGCCCGGCGCCGAGCGCCCGCAGCTGGTGGCGTCGGCCCTGGGCGCCACCGTGGACGTGTGGGAGTCCCCGTCGGAGAGCCCGGCGCCCGAGCGCACGCTGGCGGCCAGCGACGAGGCCAGCGGCACGATCGTCCTGCTGGTCAAGCAGCAGCTCGGCCCCACGTGGATCGAGGTCTACCTGCCCACGGCGCCGGCCGGGACGACCGGCTGGGTCCGCCAGGACCAGGTCTCGGTGTCCCAGCACGGCTACCGCATCGTCGTGAGCCGGTCAGCCCACACGCTGACCCTCTACGAGTTCACGGACACCCGCCTCGTCGCCCCGGCGAGCATCGGCGCCACCGACGCCCCGGCCGCCGCCGCCGGCCTGTACGTCAAGGACCTCGTCGAGACGCCGTCCCCGGACGGGCCCTACGGCCGCTACGCCTACGGCCTGTCGGGTTCGGGCAACCGGCTCGAGCAGTTCGGCGCCGGGGCCGGCGTCGTGGCCATCCACGGCCTGCCGGACGGGACCGAGGCCGGCGGCGACGTCGCCACGGGCTCGCTCGGCGTGGACGAGGAGGCCCTGGACCAGATGGTCACGGAGATCGGCGTCCCGCTCGGCACGCCGGTCCTGTTCACCGACTGAGTGGCCCCAGGGGCCGGGCCCCGGACGCTGGACGGCCCCCGTCCCGGACGCCGGAGCGCCGGGGCGGGGACCGCCGCAGGCCCCCTACGGGATCACCCGTACTCGTCCTCGCAGTTCTGGATGTGGCCGCCGGCGGGGTCGAGCTCACCGCAGGTCTCGGCGAAGTCCTCGTACTCGCTGCCGCTGGGAGCGCCGTACCACAGGTCGTCGCAGGCCCCCATGTCGCCGGAGGCGCAGGCCTCACGCAGCGGGTCGAGCTGCTCCGGGGTGCCCCCGCCGAGCGAGAACGGCAGGCTGTCGTCCGTCGTCGCCGTGGGGCTCGTCGTGTCCGGCGGGGTCGTCGGGGTCGACTGCGGCGGCCCGGTCGTGGGCGCCGTGTCGGGGGGCGTGTCGACGTCGCCGAGGCTCAGCGACGAGGACACGATCTTCCAGTCGCCGTCGATCCGGGTGAAGTCGACCTCATCGGGCTCGGTGCCGCCGTCAGACATGCGGAACTGGACCGCAAGCGTGGCCCGGTCGTCGCCCTCGGACACCGTCTCGGTGGACTCGACGCCCTCGGGGATGAACTCCGAGATGTCGACGGAGCCTTCGTCGGCCGTCTCGAAGGCGTCCTGGCACTGGGCCAGGAGGTCCTGGCGGGTGCCGCCCGCCTCCTCGATGTCGATGACGTCGACCATGGCAGCGCAGTCCCGGTCGTTGGCGGCGGTCACGTAGGACTCGAGCGCGGCGGCG
>DATFOS010000211.1:0-14547 GCA_035265325.1 Acidimicrobiales bacterium | reverse complement strand
GGCGGGCCGCGGCAGGCCGTCGTCCGCTGCTCCGTCGGCCGAACGGGCTCCAGGGCGACTCCCGGCCTTCAGATGCGACGCCGCTCCTCCTCGGGCGGCATCCTCGTGACGTGCGTGCGGGCCGGGGCGGGAGTGTGGGCTGGTACGCGGCCGTGGGGATGGGCGGGGTCGTCGGGGCGACGCTGCGGTGGGCGGTCGCCACGACCGTGGGCCCGCACGAGCTGCCGGTCGCCACGTTGGCCGTCAACGTCGTGGGGTGCCTTGTCCTCGGTGCCGTCGTTGCCATGCGCACGTGGCCAGCGTCAGCCGGCCTCTCGCCCACCGGGTCGGCCGGTCCCGTCGCGGTAGGGCCGGACGGCTCAGCGTCGGCCTTCTCGGTGAGCGGTGGCCCGGGTCACTCGAGGTCCGCCGGGTGGGCGGGGTCGGCCTCCGCAGGGTCGATGGGGTCAGCCGGATCGGCCCGCGCGGGGGCGGGGTCGTCGTCGCTTGAACCGGCGCCGGCGGGACCGGCGGAGCCGACATCTGACGGGCCTGCCGGTTCGGGCCCGGTCGATGCGGTGCTCGAAGGCGGCAGGCCCCTCAGGGCGACGGAGGCGCCGGCCGGCGGGTCCGCTGACCGGAAGGCAGCCCGGTCGGCGGGCTCCACCCGGGCTGGGTTGGCGGTCTCGGCAACGGTGGGGTCAGCGCTCTCCGTGCCGGTGGCGGCGGGAGAGGAGGCCGACGCGGAGGTTGCCGATGAGGCGGCCCGCTCGGCCGGCTCGGCGCCTGCGGTAGGGAGGCGCCTGGGGCTGGATGTGGTGGGCGTGGGCGTCTGTGGCGGGTTGACGACGTTCTCGTCGTTCACGATCGAGGTCGTCGACCGGGTTGCTCGGGGGCGGTGGCCGCTGGCCGTCGCCTACGTCGCCGTGAGCCTCGCCGGTGGGTTCGGTGCATTCCTCGCCGGCGAGGCCGGCGTCGGGCGGTGGCGGCACCGGCGTCGCTCCGGCCGCGGGTGGCAGGAGCCGGGGGCATGGTGATCGCGGTGGCGTTCGTGGCGCTGGCGGCGACGGGCACGGTCGTCCGGGCGGTGGCGGGTCGGCGTTTCAACCGTCCCGGGGCGTTCCCCATCGGGACGCTCCTCGTCAACGTCGGCGGCAGCTTCGCCCTGGGCCTGCTCCACAGGGTCGCCCCGCCGGCCGCCACGATCCTGGGCACCGGCCTCCTCGGGGCAACCACGACCTTCTCGACGCTGGTCGCCGACACCGCCGTCCTCGCCCGCGCCCAGGCGGGCCGGCGGCGGGCGGCCGCCACCTACCTGGCCGTCACGCTCGTCGCCGGCCTGGCCGCCGCCGCCATCGGCCGCGCCCTCGCCCCGTAGCGCCTCGGCGGAGGGCGCCAGGTGAGCGTTCCCGTCATCGGTCCTCGATGGCCATGCTGGGCCGATGCGGGAGCGTGCACCGCAAGTGGGTCGGGGAGCGCGGCGGCCGCCCGTCGCCGCCGCGCTCCCCGAGGCCGTGGACTGCTTGCTCCGCGGAGGGTGCGCCATCATGGGGCCCGTGGCGGACCGCCGCCCCGGTGGCCATCGGCAGGGAACCGTCCCGGGACGCGTGAGTGCCAGCCGCCTCCTTCCCGCCGGAGGCGGCGATATTCCGCGAGCCCGAGGGGCGCCGCGGCCTACCCGGTCGCCGGATCCAGCGGGCTCACCGCCTGCAGGTAGTAGCAGTCGGCGTACAGCGTTCCGCCGGACAGCGGCCACGTCCCCGAGAAGGGCCGGACGAAGCTGTCTCCCGTCGACCGGACCACCACCGAGTAGGTCCCGGGCGCCAGCTCGGCGTCGGTCGCCGGGCTGTCGGGTGTGCCGCAGCTGGTGACGACCTCGTTCGGGCCGAAGTCGGTGCAGTTCCCGCACGCTGGGAGCTCGATCAAACCGGTCTCGGGACCGTCGTAGAGGATCTCGACCGACTCCCGCGACCCGTTGACGATCTGCAGCCGAGCCGAGCCGCTGCCGGACGAGCCGGCGGCGACCGGCGGCGGCAGCTCGGTGGCGGAGTCGCCGACGCCCGCGATCTCGTCGCGGATGCGAATGCGCTCGCGCTCGGCGGTGATGCGGTCGAGGCCCCGCCGGGCCCGGAGGGCCGAGGCGGTGGCGGGGAACTCGTCCACCACACGCTGGAGGTAGGGCTCGGCGGCGTCGATGTCGCCGTCGTCGAGCCGCGCCAGCCCGCACTCGGTAAGGGCGCCCCGCAGCTCCTTCGGCGCCGCGCTGGCGACGGGGTCGGTGATCGGGGCGCGATAGCGGATCTCGGCGAAGGCCTCAAGGTCGTCGATCGCGTTGCACCAGCGCCGGTCGGCGTACTCGGCGGTCGCCTCCCGGTACAGCGTGCGGAACTCGCCCGGCGCCGCCTCGGCCTCGGGCGTGCCGGGGTGCTCATCCGCGATCGTCACGTACTGCTCGTAGGCCTCGGCAACGTCCCGGTCGGCCGCACCGCCGTCGTCGCCCAGGTCGGCGGCATAGGCAGACCGCACCGTCGCCAGCTCGTCCCGGGCGCCGTCCCGGAACAGGGCCTCGTCCCGGTCCCGCTCCGCGTAGGCCGTGTAGGTCTCGATGGCGTCCTCGTAGTCGTCCTCGCCGGCCTGCTGCCGGGCCGTCAGCAGCTGCTCGCAGACCGCCCCCTGCTCGGACGCCCGGTCGAGCGCGGCGGTGAAGGACTTGTCGTAGGACGCCACGTCGTCGTACTGCTCGACCGCCTTGGCGCACTGGCCGTCGGCGTGCAGCCCGTCTCCCTCGCGCAGCGCGTCGTAGGCGCGGTCGCGGTAGGACACGACGACGGCCCCCACGACCACGAGGAGCACGAGGGCGACGGCGAACGGCGCCGCCCGCCGAGCGTCCTCGGCGCCCGACCCCACCCGCGGCGGCGGCTGGATGCGGGCACCGTCGGCCGCCGGCGGCCCGAACGCCGGCGCCGGCGGGATGGTGTCGTCCCCGGCCATCCAGGCGGCGGCGGTCGCTGCGGCCACGGACCCGGCATCGGGCGGGGGCATCGGATCCCCCGGGCTCGCGGTCTCGGTGGGGCCCGCCGCACCGGTCGAGCCCAGGGGGATCGCGGTGCCTGCCGTGGCATCGGTATCCCCCGAGGTCGCCGAGGTCGCCGTGTCCGCGGTGCCGGCGGGCTCGGCAGTCGTTGCGGAGTCTGCGGGCTCAGCTGGCTCGCCTGCGTCCGCCGACGTTGTCGGGCTCCCGGTGTCCGCGGCCCCGTCAGGCTCCCCGACGGCTGCGGGGCTGGTGGTGTCCGCGGTGTCGGTGGCCTCCGGGGTGGTTGCGGGGCCGGTGGTGTCCGCGGTGTCGGTGGCCTCTGCGGTGGTTGGAGGGCTGGTGGTGTCCTCGGTGTCGGTGGGCGCGGTGGTTGGCGGACTCTCGGTGCCGCCCCCGCCCTCAGCCGCAGCCGTGGGTGCGGAGCTTGCGGTGTCGACCGAGCCGGCGCTGTCCGCGCGGGTCGGTGGGCCGGCGTCCAAGCCGCCTGTGGCGTCGGCCGTCGGAACTGTGCCGGCGCCCTCCGTCGTCAGGGCCGGATCGGGCGTGTCCGACGTCGTCATGGTGGTCATTGGGCTCGGCGCCGTTGCCACGCTGGCGGTGCCCACCACGGGGCTGGTCCGGGCCGGGTCGGCGGTACCGGACGGCGCCGCGGGGAGGGGGATGCCGCCGGTCGCCGTCCGCGGCGGCGGGGGCGTCGGGCCCTGCCCCAGCGGCTGCTGGTGCGGTGCCGCTGGGGCGTCCACCGGCGAGGGGGTGGGCCCCGGGCCCGCCTGGTGGGACGGCGGGGACCAGGACGATGTCGGTCCCCGCGCGCCCGCCGGCGCCAGGTGGGCGGCCGGCGGGCGGCCGAGCAGGAACCCCCGCACGACGGCGGCGCCCACCCAGGCGACGAGCGCCACGAGCCAGAACGCGGTGCTCGACGCCAGCAGCAGCCAGGCGACCAGCCCGGCCCAGTAGACGGCGGCGTCGCGCCAACGCCGCAGGTAGACGTAGCCGGCGCCCAGCGCGCTGGCGTTGAGTAGAGCCGCGGCCACGGGCCGTTCGGGATGCTCCCGAGCCGGTCGGGTGGGCGGAGTCTCCGTCATTGCTCCCCCGACTTCGTATGTTCCCCTTACGTATTCAACGTAGTGACCAATGCACGCCAAGGCGGCGCGGGACGCGCCCGGCGGTGGACGCCGGCGATTCATACCCCGGATCGGGTGGAGGGGGTCGATCGCTCAGCCGGCCGCGAGGCGGAGGAGGGCGGTGGTGGCCGCCGCCAGGCCGATGACGACGAGGAACGGCGCCCGCCGCCAGATGGCGACGAGGGCGACCGCGACCCCGGCGAGCCGGGCGTCCACAGCGAGGTGGCGGCCGTCGGCCACCGACTGGACGGCAGCGAGGGCGGCCAGGAGCCCGATCGGCAGCGCCGCCGCCACCCGCCGCACGTGGGGCTCGTCCAGGAGCCGGCGGGGCACGGACAGGCCCGCCAGCTTGAGCAGGTAGCACCCGGCCGCCCCGACGAGCACGGCGACCCACATCAGCGCCCGCGCCCCTCGCTCGCCCGCGCCCGCCGCCACCCGTCGTCGTGCCCCGTCATCGGCGCATCGCCGCCCGGGCCGGCGGGCCGTTCGTCCGTGGCGGCTGGCGGGTCGTCGGCCGGCGTGTCGCGGGCGGACGAGGCATGCGTGGCGGCCGGCGGTTGCTCAACGGCTGGTGCATCGCCATGCGCCGGGGCGCCGCCCGGGGCCGGCTCGTCCTCGTCGGGCGGTCGGGGGCCGGTGAGGGCCGTGGCGACGGCGACGGCGGCGGCGGCGAGGATCGGGACGCCTGCCGGCACGAACGGCGTGACCGCCACGGCGACCACGGCGGCGGCGAGCGCGACCGCCAGCGGGCGGCGCCGGCGGACGTTCGGCGCCAGCAGGGCAAGGAACGCGGCCGGGGCTGCGGCGTCGAGCCCGAGCACGGCCGGGTCGGACAGCGCCTCGGCACCCAGCGCCCCGAGCAGCGTGGCCAGGTTCCAGAAGACGAACACCGACACGCCGGTCGCCCAGAAGGCCACCCGGGTGGCGTGGGGGTCGTCCTCCCGACCGATGGCCATGGCGGATGACTCATCGATCACCAGCTGCGCCGCCACCAGCCGTCGCAGGCCCCGGAGCTGCAGCAACGAGGCCAGCCGCAGCCCGTAGAAGGCGTTGCGGGCGCCGAGGAGCACGGCGGTGGCCGCGCCGCCCAGGGCGTTGCCGCCGCCGGCCACGACCCCCACGAGGGCGAACTGCGATCCGCCGGTGAACATCAGCAGCGAGAGCGCGCACGTCTGCGGAAGGGTGAGCCCGGCGGCGGCCGACAGCGCCCCGAAGGACAGCCCGTAGGCGCCCGTGGCGAGGCCGACGCTGACGCCGTCGCGCACCACCGCCCGGTCCGTCCCTCGCACGGCGTGAGGGTACGGCCGGCCGCGCCCGGGTTCCCGGGCCAATCGGCGCCAGATGGACTGGCCGCGGTGCCCGTCCCGGACGATGGGGCCGGCCGCTCAGCCCTCAAGGAAGCGGAGGGCCTTGTCCATGAAGTCGAAGGACTTCGGCGTGGCGAAGTGGTCGGTGTTGCGCAGTACGACCAGTTCGACGTTCGGCAGCGCCTCCACCAGGGGGTCGGGCGGGCCGGCGAAGTCCTGGTCGCCGAGGACGACCAGCGTGGGGCACGTGACGGCGGCCAGCGCCGCTGCGGTGAGCGGCGGCTGGCGGGCCTCGAGCAGGGCGGCCAGGGCGAGCGGGTCGGCGTCCGGGTGGGCCGCCAGGCCGGCGAAGTAGCGGGTGACCGGGTTGGCCCGGTCACCCTCGCCCCGCAGAGCACGGACCACGGCGTCGGACCCCTCGGTCCGGAACAGGTTGGCCCCGACGCCGGCGACGACGAGGCGCCGGAACTGCGCCCGCCCGTCGGCCGCCAGGCCCAGCAACGTGCGGGCGCCGAGCGAGAAGCCGATGGCGTCGACCGGCTCGTCGGGCAGGTCTGCGACCACCGCAGCCCCCAGGTCGGCGTAGGCGGCCGGGTCGTGCGACTTCTCGGCCGTCCCGTGCCCGGGGAGGTCGGGGGCGAGGACCTGACGGCCCATGTCGCCGAGCATGTCGATCCACCCGTTCTCCCCCCAGGTGCGGGCGGCGGACGTGGCGAGACCGTGGAGCAGCAGGACAGGCGGCATGGGCGCAGGTTACGGACTGTCACCGCGCGGGCCCGAGTCCGGGACCCGGGCGAAGGCGACGATCCCGACGACGCGCGTCGCCGGAGGCGGCGGACCTCCTCCGGCGACGGCGAGTAGGAGCTACGCCTTGCCGAGGTGCTGGCGTAGGACGTAGTGGAGGATGCCGCCGTGCTCGTAGTACGCGGCCTCCATCGGCGTGTCGATGCGGGCGGTGACCGGCACGGGGCTGCCGTCGGCCGTGACCGTCAGCTCGGCGCCGATCAGCGAGACCGGGTCGACCCCGACGATGCCGGTGATCGAGAACGTCTCGTCGCCGGTCAGCCCGAGCGACTCCACCGTGGTGCCCTCGGCCAGCTGCAGCGGCAGGACGCCCATGCCGATGAGGTTGGACCGGTGGATCCGCTCGAAGCTCTGGGCGATGACCGCCTTCACCCCGAGCAGGGCCGTGCCCTTGGCGGCCCAGTCCCGCGACGAGCCCGAGCCGTACTCCTTGCCGGCGAGGATCACCAGCGGCGTCCCCTCGGACCGGTAGCGCTCGGCGGCCTCGTAGATCGAGGTCTGCTCGCCCGACGGCAGGTGGATCGTGACGCCGCCCTCGGTCCCCGGTGCCAGCCGGTTGCGGATGCGCCGGTTGGCGAACGTGCCCCGGATCATCACCTCGTGGTTGCCCCGGCGCGAGCCGTACGAGTTGAAGTCCCGCCGATCGACGCCCTGGTCGAGCAGCCACCGGCCGGCCGGCGAGTCCGGGTGGATGGCACCGGCGGGGGAGATGTGGTCGGTCGTGACGCTGTCACCCAGCACCGCCAGCACCCGGGCGCCCTCGATGTCACCGAGGGGCGCCGGGATCTCCGGCATGCCGTCGAAGTACGGGGGCCGCCGGACGTACGTGGAGCTGTCGCTCCACTCGTAGGCCCCGCCGGCCGGGACGGGGAGCGCCTGCCACATTTCGTCGCCGTCGAACGCCTGGCCGTAGGCGGCGCGGAACATGTCGGACGCCAGCGACGCCTCGATCGTCGCCGTGACCTCGTCGGTGGTCGGCCACAGGTCCTTCAGCAGGACCGGCGTGCCCGAGGCGTCGGTGCCGAGGGGCTCGGTGACCAGGTCGAGGTCCATGGTCCCGGCCAGGGCGTACGCCACGACGAGCGGTGGCGAGGCCAGGTAGTTCATGCGGACGTCGGGGTTGATCCGGCCCTCGAAGTTCCGGTTGCCGGACAGCACCGACACCAGCGCCAGCCCGTGCTCCTCGGCCGCGGCGGAGATGGCGGCGGGCAGCGGGCCCGAGTTGCCGATGCAGGTCGTGCAGCCGTAGCCGACGAGGTTGAAGCCCAGCTTGTCGAGGAACGGCGTCAGGCCGGCCCGGTCGAGGTAGTCGGCGACGACCTTCGACCCGGGGGCCAGGGAGGTCTTCACCCACGGCTTGGTCGCCAGGCCCCGCTCGACGGCCTTCTTGGCCAGCAGGCCGGCGGCGACCATGACCTGCGGGTTCGAGGTGTTCGTGCAGCTGGTGATGGCGGCGATGGCGACGTGGCCGTGGTCGAGCTCGACCGTCTCGCCGCCCTCGAGCGCCACCGACACCAGCTCGTGGGGCCGGTCGGTGGTGGCCCCACCCTCGGCGGAATCGGCGGCCGCCGCCTCGGCGCCGTGGTCCGCGCCGATGCCGTTGGCGACGGCGGCCGGCACGTCGCTGGCCGGGAACGACTGGGCGTCGGCCCCGTCGTAGGTGGCGGAGGTCGACAGCATCACCGGCGTGCCGGGGGCCGACGGCGGGGCGGCCGCGTCCGGCAGCGAGTCGAGGAGCGCGGTGGCGAAGCGGCGCTTGGCCTGGCGGAGCAGGACGCGGTCCTGCGGGCGGGACGGGCCGGCGATGCTGGGCTCGACCGTGCCCAGGTCGAGCTCGAGCGTCTCGGTGAACGTCGGCTCGACGGACGGGTCGAGCCAGAGCCCCTGCTCCCTGGCGTAGGCCTCGACGAGCGCCACGAGGTCGTCCGAGCGGCCGGTGAAGCGGAGGTAGCGGAGGGTCTGGTCGTCGACGGGGAAGATCGTGATCGTCGACCCGTACTCCGGGGACATGTTGCCGATCGTGGCCCGGTTCTCGACCGGCACGTTGGCGCAGCCGGGGCCGTAGAACTCGACGAAACGGCCCACCACGCCGTGCTTGCGCAGCATGTTCGTGACCGTGAGCACCAGGTCGGTGGCGGTCGTGCCCTCGGGGAGCTCGCCGGACAGCTTGAAGCCGATGACTTGCGGGATCAGCATCGAGATGGGCTGGCCCAGCAGCGCCGCCTCGGCCTCGATCCCCCCGACGCCCCAGCCCACGACGCCGAGCCCGTTGACCATCGGGGTGTGGCTGTCGGTGCCGACGAGGGTGTCGGGGAAGGCGGCGCCGTCGCGGGTGGCGACGACGGTCGCCAGGTGCTCCAGGTTGACCTGGTGGCAGATGCCGGTGGCCGGCGGGACGACCCGGAAGTGCCCGAACGCGGTCTGGCCCCAGCGCAGGAACTGGTAGCGCTCGAGGTTGCGCTCGTACTCCAGCTCGGCGTTGCGCTGCAGGGCGTCGGCCCGGCCGAACACGTCGACCGACACCGAGTGGTCGATGACCAGGTCGGCGGGGATGAGCGGGTCGAGCTCCTGCGGGTCGCCGCCGGCCACGCCGACCGCGTGGCGCATGGCGGCGAGGTCGACCACCGCCGGGACGCCGGTGAAGTCTTGCATCAACACCCGCGCCGGCAGGAACGAGATCTCGCGGCTGTCCCCGTCGGACCCGCCCGACCAGCGGGCCAGCGCCTCGACGTCGGCATCGGTCACCCGGAGGCCGTCGTTGTGGCGCAGCAGGTTCTCCAACAGGACCTTGAGCGAGTACGGCAGGCGGGACACCCCGTAGGCGTCCTCGAGTGCGGCCAGGCGCCAGATGTCGAAACGCTGGCCCCCGACGTCGAGTGTTCCCTTGGCGTCGATCTCTGCCATGTCGTTCTCCTCGCAGGGCTGGCACGGCTCCGTGCCACTGACGGCGACTTGTATTACACATGCATACTATCCACGGCCGCCGGGTGGCGGGCGGGCCGCGGTGAGCCCCGCTACCAGCCCCGGAGGTCGACCGGCCAGGTGTCGACGACGTCCTCGCCGTCGACGACGACCATCCGCTCGTGCATGGCGACGGTCGGGTCGACGTGCGCCGGCAGGACCCTCACCCGGTCGCCCACCGCCAGCGGGCTGCCTGCGTCGGTGCCGAACGTGATGTGCTCGTCCGACACGAACCAGCACTGGCCGACGTCGACGATGGTCGGGTCCCCGTGGTCCATGCCCAGGGCCTTGAGGCCGGCGTCCACGACCGCCCAGCCGGCCGGGTTGACCGAGATCACGGTCGTCCACAGGAACAGGGCGTGGCGGAAGGCACGGGCGTGGGGCAGGTACTCGGTGTCCATGAGGACGTACGACCCCGCCTGGATCTCCGTCGCCCAGCGGTTGCAGTCGTAGGTGCCGGTGCCGCCCGCGGACACGATGTCGCCGCCCGTGGCCTCCCGGGCCTCGAGGAGGACCTTCATGGACGCCTCGACCGCCGCCGCCTTGGCCGCGGCTGGCTCGCGCATGAGGTGGCCCTCGTAGCCCATGACGCCGCGGACGGCCATCCCGGACCACCGGGCGAGGTCGGCCACCCGGCCGGCGTCGGCGGGGTCGCAGCCGCAGCGGGGCAGGCCGACGTTCACGTCCACCAGCACCTGGGGGACGCCGGCGGCGGCCGCGGCGGCCACGGTCTCCGGCGAGTCGACCGCCACGGTCACGCGGGCGGCGCCGCTGCGGGCCAGGTCGCCCAGCCGCCCCAGCCGCACGGGGTCGAGGACCTCGTTGGCGAGTAGCAGGTCGTGGCCCAGGCCCGCCGCCGCCATGCCCTCGACCTCGCGGGTCGTGGCGCAACAGAACGTGCGGTGCCCGGCCTCGGCCAGCTCTCGCGCCAGAGCCGTGGACTTGAACGCCTTCACGTGGGGGCGCAGCCGCTCGCCGGGGTGCACGGCGGCCATCGCCGCCACGTTGTGGTCGAACGCCGGCCGGTCCACCACCAGGGCCGGCGTGGGCAGGTCACCGAGCTTCACGGCCGGACCTTACGCCGTCAGGCTTTGCTCGGCGCGCCCCCGCACTCCCCGTACCGGCGGTGGGATTCGAACCCACACTGACGACGACCTAAACGTCGTGCCTCTGCCGTTGGGCTACGCCGGCTCGGGGTTCACGATAGGCGGGCGGGGGAGCGGCCGGCGACGACACCGGAGGGCTCGGCGACCTTCGCGTCGGTCGTCCTTGCAGCATTCGGCGGTACCCTCTGCGGCCGTGACCTTCATTCCTCCGATGGCCCAGGGCGGGTCGCTCGTCAGCCCGACGCACGAGATCTTCAACCGCCTGCTCCGCGAGCGGATCGTGTTCCTCGGCAGTGAGGTCGACGACGACATCGCCAACGTCATTTGCGCCCAGCTCCTCCACCTGGCCGGCGAGGACGAGAAGCAGGACGTCTGGCTCTACATCAACAGCCCCGGCGGGTCGGTGACGGCCGGCATGGCCATCTACGACACCATGCAGTTCATCGAGCCCGACGTGGCCACGGTCTGCATGGGCCTCGGCGCCTCGATGGGGCAGTTCCTCCTCTGCGCCGGCGCCCCGGGCAAGCGCTTCGCCCTGCCCCACACGCGCATCATGATGCACCAGCCCTCCGGTGGCTTCCGGGGGCAGGCGGCGGACATCGCCATCCAGGCCGAGCAGCTCCTCTACGTGAAGCAGCTCATGGCCGAGCGGATCGCCTCGCACACCGGCCAGAAGCTCGAGCAGGTCCTCGCCGACTTCGAGCGCGACCGCTGGTTCACCGCCGAGCAGGCCAAGGACTACGGCATCATCGACAACGTGATCGTCAAGCGCGGGGAGATGCTCTAGGAGCGCTCGGCCCGGCGCACGGACGCACGGACGCGAAACGGCCCCGACGGTGACGCCGGGGCCGTCCTCGTCCCGGGCCGTCCGCGGGACGGCTCAGGGCGTGGGATCGGTGGGGGACGTCGGGTCGGTCGGGGACGCCGGGTCGGGCCCGACCACCGGCGGCGTGGGGTCCGCGGCCGTGGGCTGGCCCGTGCTGGTCGGGTGCTCGATACCGGGGTCGGGCTCGGCCACGGGCGGGTCGGCGACGGGCCGGTTGCGGGCCTCGCGGGCCTTCTCGGCCTCGAGCTTGGTCACGGCCCGCTTGGCCGCCGACTCGGCCTTGGTGATCTTGTCGCTGTACTTGCCCTTGGTGCGCTTGTCCGCGAAGTCGGCGGCCTTGCTCACGGCGCCGTCGAGCTTGTCGGAGTTCTGCACCGCGGCGTCCTTGGCCTTGGTGCTCAGTTCCTGGGCCAGGACCTTGGCCCTGTCGAACAACGAGTTGCCGGCCATCGTTCAGTCTCCTCGGGGGGCTGGGTGGGTGTCTTCGGCCAGCGAGCGGAGCTCGCCGACGGCGTGTTCGAGGCCCTGCGGGTCCTTGAACAAGCCCGACCCGGACACCAGCACGTTCGCGCCGGCCCGGGCCGCTCCTGGGACGGTCTCCGGAGTGATACCCCCGTCGACCTCCAGGTCACACCTCCATCCGCCCGCCACGATCATGCGTCGGACCTCTGCGACCTTGCGCTCCATCGTGGCGATGTACTTCTGGCCGCCGAAGCCCGGGTTGACGGTCATGACCAGCACCATCGAGCACAGGTCCAGCACATGGGCGACGGCGTCGGCGGGCGTCGCCGGGTTGAGGGCCACGGCGGCATCGGCGCCCAACTCGCGCACCCGGCCGAGCGTGCGGTGGAGGTGGCGGACCGACTCGGCATGGATGATGAGCAGCCCGCACCCGGCCTCGACGTAGCGGTCGAGCATCGGGTCGGGGTCGTCGACCATGAGGTGGGCCTCGAACGGGACGCCGGTGTGCGCCCGCGAGGCGGCGATCACGTCGGGCCCGAACGTGAGGTTGGGGACGAACTTGCCGTCCATCACGTCCCACTGGATGCGGTCGACGCCGGCCTTCTCGAGCGCCTGGACCTCCTCGCCGAGGCGGGCCAGGTCGGCCGGCAGCACCGACGGGACGATCTCGACGCGGCGGTCGGTCCCTGGCATGTCGGCGGTGGGCGGGGCGTCGAGCGGCTCGGGCACGTGGCCATCCTAGGGTGGGTCGATGGCCTCCTCCCTGCCGTCGTTGCACGTCACGGGCGTCGCCGTCGGCGGCGACGGCCTGGCGCGCGACGAGTCCGGCCGCGTCGTGCTCGTCGCCGGCGCGCTGCCGGGTGAGGAGGTGCGCGCCGAGGTCGTCGACGCCCGGAAGGGGCACGCCCGAGCCGTCGTGGCGGAGGTGCTCTCGGCGGCCCCGGCCCGAGTCGTGCCGCCCTGCCCCCGGGCGGTCGAGGGATGCGGGGGCTGCGGCTGGCAGCACGTGGCGGCGCCGGCGCAGCGCGGCCTCAAGGTGGCAATGGTCGAAGACGCCCTGCGCCGCCTGGGCGGGCTCGCCGAGCCGGTGGTCGGGCCGGGGCCGGTCCTGCCGGCGACGGGGTACCGGACGACCGTGCGCGGCGTCGCCGGCCCTGACGGCCGGGTCGGCCTGCGGCGGTACCGGAGCCACGACCTCGTCGCGATCCCCGACTGCCAGGTGGCGGACCCGCTGGTGGCGGCCGTGCTGGCCGAGGGCCGGTTCCCGCCGGGCGCCGAGGTGACGGTCCGGGCGGGCGCCCGGACCGGCGAGCGGCTCGTGGTGGTCGACGGTGTCGGCGCCGACGAGGTCACTGGTGGGGACGACTCTGTCGTCGTGCCCGAGGGTGTCCGGGTGGTGACGGGCGCGGAACTCGACGCCGGGAAGCGGGCGTGGCTGCACGAGGAGGTGGCCGGGCGGCGGCTGCGGGTGTCGGCCCGGTCGTTCTTCCAGTCCGGCCCTGCCGGGGCCGAGGCGCTCGTGGCCGTCGTGGGCGCCGCCGCCGGCCCGCTCACGCCGGACGACCACCTCGTCGACCTGTACGGCGGCGTCGGCCTGTTCGCCGCCACGCTGGCCGGGCCGGAGGTTCGGGTCACGCTGGTCGAGTCCTCGCCGTCGGCGGCGGCGGACGCACGGGTCAACCTGCGCCGCCCCGGCCCCGGTACCGGCGAGGCGGACGGCGGCGGGCCCGGCCGTGGCACCGCCGCCGCGGTCAAGGTCGTGCGGGGCGACGTGGCCCGCTGGCGTTCCCGCCGGGCCACCGTCGTGGTGGCGGACCCGCCCAGGGCCGGGCTCGGTCGGGGCGTCGTCCGCAGCGTCGTCGCCACCGGCGCCCCGGTCGTCGTTCTCGTGAGCTGCGACGCCGGTGCTCTCGGCCGGGACACCGCCCTCCTCACCGGGGCGGGCTACCGCTTCACCGGCGCCACCCTCGTCGACCAGTTCGTCGGCACCCCCCACGTCGAGGTCGTCTCCCGCTTCGAGCGGGAGCGCCGCTAGCGCCGGGGCTCGAGCGGGAGCCCCGCTAGCGCGGCCGGGTGGCCGTTGCCGCCGCCCGCACGAGCGCCAGGCCCGCGATCACGAGCAGCGCGCCGAACGCCAGGAAGCCGAGGTTCCACCAGAGCGGGTCGGCGACGTCGTCGCGGACGTCGTGGACGTTCAGGAGGTGGTGGTCGACGACGCCCTCCACCAGGTTGAACAGGCCCCAGCCGATCATCATGGCGCCGAGCTGGGCCGACCACCGGGGCGCCGGCCGCCCGCTCGCCCAGGCCTTCCGAAGCACGATCACCCCGGCCACGAGCACCAGCCACGTGGCCACGTGGAAGAGGCCGTCGGCGAGCGTGTTGGCCTCGAGGCCGGCCACCGTGTCGGCCGGGTTGTCGTCCGTGCTGGTCAGCATGTGGTGCCACTGCAGGACCTGGTGCAGCACGATGCCGTCGACGAACCCGCCGAGCCCCACGCCCAGCAGCACGCCGGCCAGCACGGGGGTCGGCCCCCGTCCGGCACGGGCGGCGTCGTCGGGCCCGCCCGGCCTCGTGGCGGTCGCGCCTCCGCCGCGCACATCGGTGTCGGTCATGGTGGGCCCACTCGCTCGTCCGGCGCCGGGCCCTTCCCCCACCCCCATCCCCGAAACGCGCCCCCGCGGCCTACGCGTCGGGCTGCCGGCCGAGCCAAGCAGCGATCGCGGCGCGGTCATCACCGGCGCGGGCGTGGAGGTAGGCCAGCTCCTCCGTCACGCGTTGGAGGAGGCGGACGAGGCGGGGGGGACGTCAACCATCGGCGTGGGCCTCGATGAAGACCTGGCGGACCCAACGCTGGCGCCACTCCTCGTCGAAGTAGATCGTGCGCGTCTGGGCCTGCCAGGCGACGCGGGCCGGCGGGTCGTCCTCGTAGAGGAGCCGGCCGTCG
>DATFOS010000210.1:0-19155 GCA_035265325.1 Acidimicrobiales bacterium | reverse complement strand
CCGAAGGACTTCGCCCCCATCGCCCGAGCCGCGGCCACGCCAAGGGCGCCGGCTGCGCCGAAGCTAGCGGCCAACCTGCGGGCGGCACCTCCGGCGCCGTCCTCCGCGGGCTTCGAGACCCAGGCAGTAGCGTCAAGAGGTGACTAGAGGGGGTAGTCATGACATTGACCGAGCCGTCCGCGACACCCGGCGAAAGTGAGGTGGGGCCGCGAATCGGCACAGCCCCACGGCTCCTGTTGGTGGCCGTCCCTCTCGTGTGGATCGTGGTGGCGTTGGTGCATCCACAGGGCAACGGTGACGTATACGACTATCTCGACGACAAAGTCGCTCTGTGGCTCGGGGTGCACTTCGCACAGCTCGTGCTGGCCCTTGGGCTGGCCCTCGCGTTCTGGGTGCTTCTCCTTGGCCGGGCCGGCACCGCCGCCACGCTCGCTCGTCTGGCGCTCCCCGTATGGCTCGTGGCCTTCTCGGCGTTCGACTCCGTGACAGGACTCGCGTCGGGCCTTGCCGTCCATCATGCAAACGGGCTGGACGGGCCGGAGCAGGCGGGAGCGGCCAGTACGGCGGACTACCTGGTGGATAACCGATTCACCGCGGACTTCTCGCCTCTCTGGTTACTGCAGGCGGTCGCGCTCCTGACAGTGGTCATCGCCACGGCGCTGGTACTGCGATCGGCGGGCGCCTCCCGTGGGCTCTTCGTCGCCATGCTCGGTGGCGTCCTGCTGGCGTCCCACGCCGGTGCCGTCGCAGCGATTGGCCTCCTCTCGATCGCAGCGGCCATCTTCCTCGCGTACCGCGAGGGGTTGGTCCGAAGTGACGCCGCCCTCCTTGCTGGCTGACCACGAGAACAGCGGACACATCGCCCGATCCCGGCTCGGGGTGCTCGAAGACAGGCGGCCCCGGCCGCCTTCACCGGGGGCACGCTGCCGCAGCAGGAGCCTGGCCATGGTGCGCGAGGTGTAGGGCCCGAGCGGCGCGGACCGCCTTGATCCGGCCGTAACCATGACCATCCGTTGACGGTCCGTGAAGCGGCCCTCACGGGCACGGACCGAGGGGTACCGTGCACCGAGCGACGAGCCAGGCGGTGCCCGAATGACCTCCCCGACCGACAGCGCGGACCTCGCCTCGGGCGAGATCGGCGCGCGCGGCCGGACACGTAAGGGGCGCGGCCGGCGCCATCGCCGCGACGCGTCGCCGGGCGCGCTGGGCGGCGGCAAGCTCGACTTCGGTCCCCGCCCGATGGCCTTCGAGGCCCGCCCGGCGCCCGAGGACTCGATGTTCCGGCGGAAGAGGAAGATCGACGTCGGGGCGATCCTCGCCGGCCTGTTCGGGATCGGGACGCTCGTGTTCGTCCTCGTCCTCGTGTACCGGGGGACCCGGGTCGACGTGGCGCAGGAGGGCCTCGAGGACGGCGCCTTCCTCGACGCCGACGCCCTGGCCGACATGGTCGTGACCATGGACGTCGGCTCGCCCGACCGGCTGGAGGGCGCCACGCTGGAGCTCGACGGGGAGCCGGTCGAGGAGCCCGAAGCCGACGGCCAGGTCATCACCTGGCGCCCGGGCGGCGAGCTGGAGGAGGGCGACCACGCGCTGGTGCTGCGCGTACCCCGTCCGGCCATCGGCGACGCCGAGTTCCGCTGGGACTTCACGGTCGACACGACCGCCCCCGAGCTGGAGGTCGAGCGCGTGTCCCGGCCGGTCGCCATCGACGAGCCCACGACGGTCCGTGGGACCGCCGAGCCGGGCACCGTCGTCACCGCCGACGGGCGGGACGCCGAGGTGGGTGACGACGGGGCGTTCACGGTCGAGTTCGCCCGCCCGCCGGCCGGGGCGCTGACGGTCCAGTCCGTCGACGAGGCGGGGAACGTGACCACGGTCCCGCTGGCGATGCCGGTGGCGTACCCCTCGACCCGGGCGGTCCACGTCACCGCCGCCTCGTGGACCAACCCGCCGCTGCGCAACGGCGTCTTCCAGCTGCTGGAGGAGGGCCGCGTCGACACGGTCGTGCTCGACCTCAAGGGCGAGGACGGCGTGGTCGGCTACGACACGCAGGTCGCCCGCGCCCGCGAGATCGGCGCCGTCACGCCGTACTACGACCTCGAGGACCTGATCGCCTCGGTCGAGTCCCGCGGCGGCCGGGTGGTCGGGCGGATCTCGGCGTTCCGCGACCCGATCCTGGCGCGGGCCGCCTGGGCTGCCGGCCAGGGCGACCAGGTGGTCCAGACGCCGGACGGCCGCCCCTACGAGGAGCCGGGCGAGTTCACGAACTTCGCCAGCCCTGCGGTGCGTCGCTACAACCTCGACATCGCCCTCGACGCCGTGAGCCGGGGCGTCGACGACATCCTGTGGGACGACGTCCGCAAGCCCCGCAGCGGCGACGACACCATGCTCGTCCCCGGCCTCAGCGGGACGCCGGCCGAGACGATGGTCACGTTCCTCGCCGAGGCCCACGCCGAGCTGCGCCGCCGCGGTGCGTTCCAGGGCGTGACGACCGCCGGCATCGCCCTGACCGACCCCGCCCTCGTCGGCCAGGACATCGGCGACTTCGCCCGCAACGCCGACTACCTGGTGCCGACGATCCACCCGGGCGACTGGAGCAGCGGCAGCTTCAGCCTGCCCAGCCCCGCCACCGCCCCGTACGACACGGTCTTCCGGGCGCTCGAGCAGGTCCAGCAGATGGCGTCGGGGACCGGCGTGTGGCTCGTCCCCTCGCTGCAGGACTTCAGCTCGCGAGGCGTGACCTACGGCGACGGCGAGGTCCGGGCCGAGATCGACGCGGCCCGGGCGCGGGGCGTCGATCGGTTCCTCCTGTGGGACCCCTCGATGCGCTACGCGGTCGGGGCCCTCGACCCGCGCGGCTGACGGTAGGGTCCCGGCCATGGCCGATCGGGCGACGTTCGCGGACCAGGCGATGGACCTCATGCCGTCCCTGTACGCCGCCGCCCTGCGCATGACGCGCAACCCGTCGGACGCCGAGGACCTCGTGCAGGAGACCTACCTGCGCGCCTACCGCGGCTTCGGCGGGTTCCAGGAGGGCACGAACCTCAAGGCCTGGCTCTACCGCATCCTCACGAACACGTACATCAACACCTACCGGGCCAAGAAGCGCCGGCCCGACGAGACCGAGCTCGACGAGGTGGAAGACCTCTACCTCTACCGCCGCATCGGCGGGCTCGAGGCGGCCATGGCCGGCCGGAGCGCCGAGGACGAGCTGCTCGACCGGTTCACGGACACGGAGGTCAAGGAGGCGATCGAGTCGCTTCCGGACAACTTCCGCCTGGCCGTCCTGCTCGCCGACGTCGAGGGCTTCTCGTACAAGGAGATCGCCGACATCCTCGAGATCCCGATCGGTACGGTCATGAGTCGCCTGCATCGCGGAAGAAAGGCGTTGCAGAAGCGGTTGTACGAGTACGCCGTGGACCGGAACCTCACACCGACCCGGCCCTGAACCCATGTCTGACTGCGAAGACGCACTCCACGAGCTGTACGGCTTCCTCGACGGTGAGCTCACCGACGACCGACGGAAGCTGATCCAGCACCACCTCGACGACTGTCAGCCCTGCGCCGAGCCCTACGACTTCGAGGCCGAACTGCGCCAGGTCATCCGGCGTAAGTGCCAGGAGCAGGTGCCCGACACGCTGGTGGCCAAGGTCCGCACGGCGATCGAGTCGGCCGGCACCGACCCGGACGCCCTCATCAACTAGCGCACGTTCCGTCGCCCCGGCATCGCCGGGGCGACGCCGCGCCCGGGCGCCGGTCCGTCGCCTCAGACCGCGCCGCGCTTGCGGACGACGGCGAGCGGCGTCTGCAGCAGGATGACCAGGTCGCGGTGCAGCGACCAGTTCCGCACGTAGTGGGCGTCGTACTCGGCCCGCTCGGGGTACGGGATCAGCGACCGGCCCGTGACCTGCCAGTACCCGGTCATGCCGGGCCGGGCGGCCCGGTAGGCGTCGAGCAGCGGTTCGACCTCGTCGTACTGCGGCTTGGTGATCGGACGCGGCCCGACGAGGCTCATCGAGCCGTCGACCACGTTGATGAGCTGCGGCAGCTCGTCGAGGCTCGTGACCCGCAGGAACCGGCCGAGGCGTGTGACCCGAGGGTCGAGCTTGGCCGGGATCTTGTGGTCGTTCCGCACGTACAGGGCGTGCAGCTCGGGGTCGCGCGCCAGCCGTTCCTCGGCGTCGACCACCATCGTCCGGAACTTGTACATCCGGAACGGCCGGCCGCCCCGGCCGACGCGCTCCTGGCGGAAGATGGCCGGGCCGCGCGACGTGGCGCGCACCGCGAGCCCCAGGAGCACCCCCACGGGCAGGGTCAGCGGCAATGTGACCACGACGAGGGCCACGTCGAACGTGCGCTTGCGGAGCGACCCGGCAAGGGATCGCACCCGCGCGGCCGGCGCGGCAACGTGCGTGGTCACTGCGGCGTCGTCGTCCCCCAACTGAACGTTCCCAAGGAAGGCCCCCGCTCGACTGACGCCGGACCATAGCAGCGGTTGCCGGAAGCGTCCCCATCCGTCTGCGACGCTCCGTCGATCCCGGGAATACCCGGAGTACTCGTGTCGTTGAGGCCGACATGGAAGACCGCGCGCTCTCGGGTGAGAGGATCACGAGCGCCGTCGCTCCGTCCCGTCGGTACAGGTCAGGGAGGATCTGTACCGAAGAGGGGTGCCGGACACGGCTCTCCATCTACAACGACGAAAGTTATTGCTCCCTACACCACCGCATCGCTGCTCCTCGTACTCGAGGTCGCAAGATCGCCTGACCCGCCGATGGACGATTCCGTCCGGCGGGTCTTTCGCGTTTCGCCCACCGGACGGGCCTGAGGCCCCAATCGACGAGTCGAACGCGCATTGGTGACCGCGGTCGCCGATGCCGGGACGCGCTCGTGCCCGCCGCGACGCCGGAGTCGCCGCGGCACGGGCCCTCTGGCGCGCTCGGGCACGGTTCGCAGGGCGCCCACGTGCGCATCCCCGGTCCGGGGCCCGGCCACGCGGATGCGTGGGCCCGCGACGCGTCCCCTACGATGCGGCCCATGTTCGCGATGGTCTGGCACTTCTGGATCGGCGTCGTCCTCTCTGTCGGCGCGCTGGTGACCCTCGTCGGCATCGGCGCCAACTACCTGCGCAAGGTGGAGTCCACCCGCTACCCGAAGGGCCGCTAGGTGGCCCAGGGGCCGGTCGATTGGGGCCTCGCCGAGCGCATGGCCGTCCGGGTCGCCGGTCGCGAGCCGCTCGCCGAGTCGTACCACTACGACCGCCTCGCCTCCGACTTCGACGAGGTCACCGCCCAGGCGGAGGAGCTGGTGGCGCAGGCCACCGGGCTCCGGTCCGCCTCCGGCGCCGCCCGCGCCCGCGTCGTCGGCCGCGACGACTGGGTACGCGCCAACCTGGCCAGCTTCCGCCGCCTGCTGCGCCCGGTCATGGACAAGCTGACCGAGCGGAACGATCGCACGGGCCCGCTCGCCAACGTGGGCGGGGCCGTGTCGCGCCGGGCCGCCGGCGTCGAGGTCGGCCTGCTCCTCGGGTGGATGGCGGGCCGCGTGCTGGGCCAGTACGACCTGCTGATCATCGAGGACGAGAAGCCCGAGGACCAGGACCTCGTCTACTACGTCGGCCCCAACGTGCTGGCGCTCGAGAAGCGGTTCGGCTTCCCCCCGCAGGAGTTCCGGCTGTGGCTGGCCCTGCACGAGGTGACCCATCGGGCGCAGTTCACCGGCATCCCGTGGCTCCGCGAGCACTTCCTCTCGATGGTCCACAAGACGCTCGACGCCGTCGAGCCCGATCCCCGCCGGTTCCTCGACGCCCTGAGCCAGGTCGTCGACGACCTGCGCAGCGGGCGCAGCCCCCTCGACGAGGGCGGCCTGGCGGTCCTCTTCGCCAGCCCCGACCAGCGCGACCTGCTCGGCCGCATCGGCGGGATGATGAGCCTGCTCGAGGGCCACGGCGACGTGACGATGGACCGGGCCGGCCGCGGCCACGTCCCCTCGGCGCCGCGCTTCTCGCGGGCCCTCAAGGAGCGCCGTCGCCAGGGTGGCAGCCTGGCCAAGGCCGTGCAGCGCTCGCTCGGCATCGACGCCAAGCTCAAGCAGTACGCACAGGGCGAGGCCTTCATCCGCTACGTCGAGGACGAGGGCGGCGACGATGCCCTCGATGCCGCCTGGCGGGGCCCGCAGTGGCTGCCCACGCTGGCCGAGATCCGGGCGCCGCAGGAATGGCTCGACCGGGTCCGGCTGTCCGAGGAGCTGGTCGGATAGCGCTCGGCGAGCCGTCGGGCCGGCCGGGCGGCTCGGGCCGGCCAGGCGGCTCGGGCGGGCCGGGCGGCGACCGGGCCCGCCTCGCCGACGCGTGCGCGCCGTACCTGGCCCGCTGCGACTTCCCGCCACCGGGGACCGCCGTGGCCTGCGGCGTCTCCGGCGGGCCGGACTCGCTGGCCCTGCTGGCGCTCGCCGTGGCGGCCGGCTGCGACGTGACGGCCGTCCACGTGGACCACGGGCTCCGTCCCGCCTCCGCAGCGGAGGCCGAGGTGGTCCGGGCCGCGGCCGAGCGGTTCGGCGCCCGGTTCGCCGCCGTCGCCGTCCCCGTGGGCGCCGGGCCGAACCTCGAGGCGCGAGCCCGCGCCGCCCGCTATGCAGCCCTGCCGCCGGGCGCGCTCGTCGGCCACACGGCCGACGACCAGGCCGAGACGGTCGTCCTGAACCTCCTGCGGGGGGCCGGGCTCGACGGGCTGGCCGGGATGGCGCCGGGCGGGCGTCCGCTGCGCCGCCTCCGCCGGGCAGAGACGCACGCCCTGTGCGCAGCGCTGGGCCTCGTCCCGGTGGCCGACCCGAGCAACGACGACCGCTCGTTCCGACGCAACCGGGTGCGCCACGAGGTCCTCCCGATGCTGGCCGACGTGGCCGAGCGCGACGTCGTCGCCCTGCTGGCCCGCCAGGCGGACCTGGCGCGCGACGACGCCGCCGCCCTCGACGCGTTGGCCGCCGGCCTCGACCCCACCGACGCGCAGGCCCTGTCCGCCGCCCCGGCCGCGCTCGCGCGCCGGGCCGTCCGGGCCTGGCTGCGGGGCACCGGCGACGGTCCGGGCGGGCCCGAGCGGTACCCGCCGGACGCCGCCGCCGTCGAGCGGACGCTGGCGGTGGCCCGGGGCGAGGCCGTGGCCTGCGAGGTCGCCGGCGGCTGGCGCGTGGCCCGCCGGCACAACCGCCTGCGGGTCGAGCCGCCCGCATCCCCCGACGGGTGATCCCGGGCGCATCGACTTGTAGCGTGGGCCCCATATGGCGGGCACTCCCCCTCCGAACGGCCACCACGTCGACGATGCGGTCCTCGGGGGCCTCGTCATCCCCGAGGACAAGATCCGGGCCCGCGTCGCCGAACTGGGCGAACAGATCTCGTCCGACTACGTGGGCCGCCCGCCGCTGCTGGTCTGCGTGCTCAAGGGCGCGTTCGTGTTCCTGGCGGACCTCGTGCGCGAGATCACGCTCCCGATCGAGGTCGATTTCATGGCGGTGTCGTCGTACGGCGCCTCCACCCGCAGCTCCGGCGTGGTCCGCATCGTGAAGGACCTCGACATCGACATCGCCGGCCGGCACGTCGTGCTGGTCGAGGACATCGTCGATTCGGGCCTCACGCTCACCTACCTGCGGCGCAACCTCATGGCCCGCCAGCCGGCGACCCTCGAGGTGTGCGCCCTGTTCGTCCGTCAGGGCAAGCAGAAGACGCAGGAAGAGCTGCGCTACGTGGGCTTCGAGATCCCGCCCGCGTTCGTGCTCGGCTATGGGCTCGACGTCGGGGAACGCTTCCGCAACCTGCCCTACGTCTGCGAGTACGCGGGCAACCGATGAAGGGGACCCCGCCGATGGAACCTTGCCGCGCCCTGTCCGCTTGCGGACTTCGTCGCTAGCCTGACGCCCGCTGTGAAACGCTTCCGCAAGGCCGCGCTCATCTACCTCGCGTTGGGGTTCGTCGTCCTCTTCTTGGGCGCCCAGCTGTTCCGTCAGGGTCCCGACCGGCAGGAACTCGACCTCTCCGCGTTCCGTCAGGCGATCGAGGACGGCGAGGTCGCCACCGCCACCATCAAGGACGAGCAGCACGTCGTCCAGGGCCAGTTGCGTGACGACACCGAGTACGAGGCCGCCTACCCGGCCGAGTACACGGACGAGCTCGTCGACGAGCTGGGCGACGCCTCGCCCGCCGTCGAGGTCACCACGGACCAGTCGGGCGACTCGCTGTGGACCGGGCTGCTGTTCAGCCTGCTGCCCACCGTCCTCCTGATCGGCGCCTTCCTCCTGGTGATGAACGCCGTGAACGGCGGCGGCAAGGGCGTCATGCAGTTCGGCAAGTCGAAGGCCAAGCAGGTCGACAAGAACACCCCGCCGGTGACGTTCGCCGACGTGGCCGGCTGCGACGAGGCGGTCGAGGAGCTGCAGGAGATCAAGGAGTTCCTGCAGGACCCGGCCCGCTTCCAGGCCATCGGCGCCCGCATCCCCAAGGGCGTCCTGCTCTACGGTCCCCCGGGCACCGGCAAGACGCTGCTGGCCCGGGCCGTGGCAGGCGAGGCCGGGGCGCCGTTCTTCCCGATCTCCGGCTCGGACTTCGTCGAGATGTTCGTCGGCGTCGGCGCCAGCCGCGTGCGCGACCTGTTCGAGAAGGCCAAGGCCTCGGCCCCGGCGATCATCTTCGTGGACGAGATCGACGCCGTCGGCCGCCATCGCGGCGCCGGCATGGGCGGCGGCCACGACGAGCGCGAGCAGACGCTCAACCAGCTCCTCGTCGAGATGGACGGCTTCGACGCCCGCACCGGGGTCATCCTCATCGCCGCCACCAACCGGCCCGACATCCTCGACCCGGCGCTGCTGCGGCCCGGCCGCTTCGACCGCCAGATCGTCGTCGACCAGCCCGACCTCGAGGGCCGCAAGGCGATCCTCGATGTCCACGCCAAGGGCAAGCCGCTGGGCGACGACATCCGCCTCGACGTGCTGGCCCGCCGCACGCCCGGCTTCACCGGCGCCGACCTGGCCAACCTCATGAACGAGGCCGCCCTGCTCACGGCCCGGAAGGGCGGCGAGACCATCACGATGGGCTCGCTCGAGGCGGCCATCGACCGCGTCCTCGCCGGCCCGGAGCGCAAGACGCGCGTGATGTCCGAGCAGGAGAAGAAGGTCATCGCCTACCACGAGAGCGGCCACACGCTGGTCGGTCACGTGCTCGAGGGCACCGACCCCATCCACAAGGTCTCGATCGTCTCCCGCGGACGGGCGCTGGGCTGGACGCTGGCCCTCCCGGTCGAGGACAAGTACCTCAAGACCCGCGGCGAGCTCATCGACACGATGACGATGCTGCTCGGCGGCCGCACGGCCGAGGAGATCATCTTCGGCGAGCCGACCACGGGCGCCAGCGACGACATCGAGCGCTGCACCGACATCGCCCGTGCCATGGTCACGACCTACGGCATGAGCGACCGGCTCGGCCCACAGCAGCTCGGCTCGCAGAACGGCGAGGTCTTCCTCGGCCGCGATTACGGGCACGAGGCGAGCTACTCCGACGAGATCGCCGGCGTGATCGACGACGAGGTCCGCCAGCTGGTCGACGGGGCCCACGACCGGGCCCGCGCCATCCTGACCACGCACCGTGTCACGCTCGACCGCCTGGCCACGGCGCTGGTCGAGAAGGAGACGCTCGACGACGCCGACCTGGCCGACGTCTTCGGCGAGCTCGACAAGGGCGTGGGCATCGTCGTGCCGCTGCCGGTCCGTCCCCGTGAGGTCTCCCCGCCCCGCGAGCCCGCGGGCGTGGCGACCGCCGAGGTCGGGAACCGGAGGACGCCCGCACTGGTCCCCCTCGCACGCACGGTCCGCCGGTCCATGGCCCGGGGTCTGTCGCGCTGGCGGGCGCTCCGGGCGCCGGGAGCGGGCGCGGCCCGTCCCAGCACGGCGCGCCCCACCAGCACCTGATTTTTCCGGACCCTGAAGAAGGCGACGCCGTGACCACGCAGGACATCTCTCCGACGGACGACGGCGAGTTCGAGGACGACGACTGGCCCACGAGCGCGAGCCGCTTCCCGGCCATGGACACCCCGATGGACCTCGATCGCATCGCCAAGGCGGTGCGCGAGATCCTCGAGGCCATCGGGGAGGACGTCGACCGCGACGGCCTCAAGGACACCCCGATGCGGGTGGCCCGCATGTACGCCGAGGTGTGCTCCGGCCTCCACGAGGACGCCGACCGCCACCTCAAGGTCACGTTCGACGCCGGCCACGACGAGATGGTGATGGTGCGCGACATCACGGTGAACTCGCTGTGCGAGCACCACCTGGTGCCGTTCATCGGCAAGGCCCACGTGGCGTACATCCCCGGCCCCGACGGGCGGATCACCGGCCTGTCCAAGCTGGCCCGGCTCGTCGACGCCCACGCCAAGCGCCCCCAGGTGCAAGAGCGGCTCACCGCGCAGATCGCCGACGAGGTCGAGCGGACCCTCGCCCCGCGCGGCGTCATGGTCGTCGTCGAGGCCGAGCACCTCTGCATGACGATGCGCGGGGTCCGCAAGCCGGGGTCCACGACGGTCACGTCGGCCGTGCGCGGCATCTTCCGCTCGTCGGTGGCGACACGCGAAGAGGCCATGCGTTTCATCCACGGGCGCCACTGAGGTCGCCGACCACCCTCCGTGCGATAGGACGCCACAGTACGGGCCGGTAACTGCTCGTGAAGGCGGCGACACGCCCAGCTGGGCCCTAAGATGGCTGGCCGTGCAGCTACGTCCTGGTCGAGTCATGGGTGTGCTCAACGTGACACCCGACTCGTTCTCGGACGGGGGCCGGTTCCTCGCCGCCGACGCCGCCGTCGCGCACGGCCGGCGGCTGATCGACGAGGGCGCCGACTGGGTCGACGTCGGCGGCGAGTCCACCCGGCCGGGCGCCGAGCCCGTCCCCGTGGAGGAGGAGCTGCGCCGCGTCGTCCCCGTGGTCGAGGCGCTGGCGGCGGGGGGCGTGCAGGTGTCGGTCGACACCCGCAAGCCCGAGGTCGCCGAGGCGGCCGTGGCCGCCGGCGCCCGCATGATCAACGACGTGTCGGCCTCCCTGGCCCCGGTGGCCGCCGCCACCGGCGCCGCCTTCGTGGCCATGCACATGCGGGGCGACCCCCGCACGATGCAGCACGAGCCCACCTACGACGACGTGGTCGTCGAGGTGCGCGACGTGCTGGTCGCCTCGGCCGATGCCGCCACCGCCGCCGGTGTCGACGAGGTGTGGATCGATCCCGGCATCGGGTTCGGCAAGACGCTCGCCCACAACCTCGACCTGCTCGCCAACCTCGACGTGCTGGTCGCCACCGGGTACCCGGTGCTCGTGGGCACGAGCCGCAAGTCGTCGCTCGGCCGGCTGCTGGCTCGCGCCGACCGCAGCGATGCGCTGCCGCCGCCGGGCGACCGGCTGGCGGGCTCTGTCGCCACCGCGGCCTGGGCGTACCACCAGGGAGCGGCGATGGTGCGGGCACACGAGGTGGCCGCGACGGTGCGGGCCGCCGAGGTCGTCGCGGCGTCCGTCCGCGCTGGTGATCGAGAGGAACAGTCGTGGCACCGATGAAGGGCAAATGGGCCCAGGGCATCACCCCGCGCAACTTCGTGTGGGTGCTGAAGGACAAGCTGGCGATCTGCGAGCGCCCCGGCGGCTACGGCGCCAACCACCGCCGCGTCCGCCGGCAGGAGGAGATCATCTGGATCCGGGAGCAGGGCTTCAGTCGAGTCATCTCCCTCATCGCCGCGCCGCACAACCTCCACAACTACGACGAGCTCAACGTGTCGTGGCTGCACCGGCCCCAGCGCCCGCAGGACGACCCGGTGATCTTCCAGCACAAGCTCTACCTCGAGCTGCAGGCCCTGCTCGGCCGGGGAGAGAAGCTGGTCCTGCACCAGGAGGAGGTGGGTGACCGCATCTGCGGGTTCGTCGCCGGCTACCTGCTGTGGGCGCGGCTCGTGCCGTTCGGCCCGCAGGCCATCTCGGTCACCGAGCGCCTGACCGGCCGCCAGCTCGGGCCGCTCGGGCGGCAGATGGTCGCCACGGCCCAGCAGCTGCGCGACCAGCCGGCGTGAGCGACCGCGTCGCCGGGGACCGCATCGAGCTGCGGGGCCTGCGCGTCGTCGGCCGCTGCGGCGTGCTGCCCGAGGAGATCGAGCGGGGCCAGCCGCTCGAGGTCGACCTCGACGTCGTGACGGACATGGCGGCCGCCGGCGGCAGCGACGACCTCGCCGACACCGTCGACTACGGGGCGATCTGCACGGCCGTCGAGCGGGCGATCACGGACGGGCACGTCCAGCTGCTGGAGTTCCTGGCGGGGAAGCTGGCCGACGCCGTCCTCGCCGTCGACGGCCGCATCAGCGCCGTCGAGGTGGCGGTCCGCAAGCTGCGCCCGCCGGTGCCGCAGCACCTGGCCACCTCCGGCGTCCGCGTCACCCGCCTGCGGCCGTGACCCGGGCCTTCCTCGCCCTCGGGTCCAACCTGGGTGACCGGGTGCGCTACCTGCGCGGCGCCGTCGACGCCCTCGAGGCACACGGGCTGGTCGCGGTGTCGCCCGCGTACGAGACCGACCCGGTCGGCGGCCCCGAGCAGGGGCGGTTCCTCAACCTGGTGGTCGAGCTGGCCACCGACCTCTCGCCCCGCGACCTGCTCGGCGTGTGCCGGCACCTGGAGGCCGAGGCCGAGCGCGTGCGCGAGGTCCGCTGGGGGCCCCGCACGCTCGACGTCGACGTGGTGTGGGTGGACGGGACGACCGTGGACGAGCCCGACCTGGTGGTGCCCCATCCCCGCATGTGGGAGCGGCGATTCGTCCTGGCGCCGCTGCGGGACCTGGCCCCGGACGTGGTCTCCGAGGAGGCGCTGGCGGCCGCGGGCGGCGAGGTCGAGCGGGTCGGCCCCCTCGACGCGCTGGGATAGCGGGGCCCGCCCATCCCCGGGTCGGGGGTCGGGCATAGGCTTGCCCCGATGACCTCGGTGCGGATCATCGGGCCTGGCCGGGCGGGTACGTCCCTGGCGCTGGCCCTCACGAACGTCGGGTGGGACGTCGCGCCGATGCTCGGCCGCCACGACGACGTGACCGAGGCCGCCACCGGCGTCCAGCTGCTGGTCCTGGCCACCCCCGACGACGTGATCGACGACGTGTCCGCCCGGGTCCGTCCGGTCGAATCGACGGTGGTGGCGCACCTGTCGGGCTCGCTCGGCCTCGGTGCTCTGACGGGGCACGAGCGGCGGGCCGCGGTCCACCCGCTCGTGGCGCTGCCCACGCCCGAGATCGGCGCCAGGCGCCTGGTCGGGGCCTGGTACGCGGTGGCCGGCGACCAGCTGGCCGACAAGGTCGTGGCCGCCCTCGGCGGGCGCGCCTTCGTCGTCGACGACGACCACCGGGCCACCTACCACGCCGCCGCCGTGATCGCCTCGAACCACCTGGTAGCGCTGATGGGGCAGGTCCAGCGGCTGGCGGACGAGGTCGACGTGCCCTTCGAGGCCTACCTCGACCTGGCCGCCGCCACCCTGGCCAACGTCGGCGACCTGGGGCCCGCCCGGGCGCTCACCGGCCCGGCGGCGCGGGGCGACGAGGCCACGATCCGCCGGCACCTGCGGGCGCTGCCCACGGCGGAGCGGAAGGCCTACCGGGGCATGGCCGACGCCGCCCGTCGCCTGGCCGCCCGGGCCGCCGACCCCGGCGACGCCGAGCGCAACCCGCACGCCTGAAGCCGGCGGCCCGGCCCCGGCTGTGGGCCCCGACCCCGCTGCGGCTGCCCCCCAGGGACCACCGCCCCACCGCCTGTCACACCCCGGCGGCATGATGGCGGGGTGAAGCGCCTCGACACCATCGCCGAGCTGCGGGCCACCCTCGACGCCGAGCGGGCGTCCGGGCGCACCGTGGGGTTCGTCCCCACCATGGGCTTCCTCCACGAGGGCCACGTGTCGCTGATCCGGCGGGCGCGGGCGGCCGACGACGTGGTCGTCGTGTCGGTGTTCGTGAACCCGCTGCAGTTCGGCCCGACGGAGGACCTCGACGCCTACCCGCGCGACCTCGCCCGCGACAGCGACCTGCTCGAGGTCAACGACGTCGACTACCTGTTCGCCCCGTCGGTCGACGAGATGTACCCGGGCGGCATGCTGACCACGGTGTCGGTGGGGGGCGAGGTGACCCACTGGCTCGAGGCGGTCCGCCGGCCCGGCCACTTCGACGGCGTGGCCACCGTGGTCGCCAAGCTGTTCGCCATCGTGGGCGCCTGCCGGGCCTACTTCGGCGAGAAGGACTGGCAGCAGGTGGCCGTCGTCCGCCGCATGACGGCCGACCTGTCGCTGCCGGTCGAGGTCGTCCCGTGCCCCACCGTCCGGGCGCCCGACGGGCTGGCGCTGTCCTCGCGCAACGTCTACCTGACCGACCTCGAGCGCGACGAGGCCACGGTCCTGTTCCAGGCGCTGAACGAGGGTGTGCGCCTCATCCGGCACGGCGAGCGCGACGCCATCGAGGTCCGCACCCGCATGCAGGGGATGATCACGTGCGCCCGCACAGGCGAGCTGGATTACGCCGAGGTGGTCGACGCCGACACCTTCGAGATCCCCGACCCCCTCGCCGGTAATCTGCGGCTGCTGGTCGCGGCCCGCTTCGGCCGGGCCCGGCTCATCGACAACGTGGGGGTGACCGTCTGACGGCGCCCACCCGAGGAGGCCACCTGCGATGCGGCGACGCATGCTCAAGTCCAAGATCCACCGCGCGGTGGTGACCGACGCCAACCTGCACTACGTGGGCTCGGTGACGATCGACCCCGACCTCCTCGAAGCGGCCGACATCCTTCCGCACGAGCAGGTGGCGATCGTCGACATCGACAACGGCGCCCGGCTCGAGACCTACGCCATCGCCGGCCGGCCGGGCTCCGGCGACCTGTGCCTCAACGGCGCCGCCGCCCGCCTGGTCCAGCCGGGCGACAAGGTCATCGTCATCAGCTACGCCGACTACGACCGCGAGGAGCTGGCGTCCTACGAGCCGATCGTGGTGCACGTCGACACCGCCAACCGTCGGGTCGATGCGGTGACCGCCGAGCTGCTCGCCGCCGCCGACCGGGACCCGGCCCCGCACCGCTACAACGAGGTCGCCGCCGGCTGACGCCGCGGCGGGCGCAGGTCCATCGGCCGGGGGCCGATTCCGCTGTCGCACACGGTGCGTGGTCGGGTGGAATGAAACCATGACCGACGCCGACCCCGCGCCGCCGCTCGACCTGCTCGTCCTGGGCTCCGGGGTGGCGGGGTTGTCCGCGGCGGTGCGGGCGGCCGACGTGCACGGCATGCGGGTCGGGGTCCTGACCAAGGCCGACCTCGACCAGGCCACGACCAGATGGGCCCAGGGCGGGGTGGCGGCGGTCCTCGGGGGCGACCCCGACTCGACCGACGTCCACCTCGCCGACACCCTCGCCGCCGGGGCCGGGTTGTGCGACACCGAGGCCGTACGCGTCCTGGTGGACGAGGGGCCGGTGCGGGTCAACGAGCTGATCGCCCTCGGGGCCGCCTTCGACCGCGATGCCGCCGGCGACCTGCTCCTCGCCCGGGAGGGCGGGCACTCGCACGCCCGGGTGGTCCACGCCGGCGGGGCGGCCACCGGCGCCGAGGTCGAGCGCGCGCTGGTCGCCGCCGTCCACCGGACCGCCACCGCGCTGTACGAGCGCTGGTTCGCCGTCGACCTGCTGGTGGAGGCCGGCCACTGCGCCGGCGTCGTGGCGCTGTCGCCGGACGGCGTCCGGGCCGAGGTCCGGGCGCGGCACGTGCTCATCGCCACCGGCGGGGCCGGCCAGCTCTTCGCGGTCACCACCAACCCCCACGAGGCCACCGGCGACGGCATCGCCATGGCGCTGCGGGCGGGCGTGGCGGTCGCCGACCTCGAGTTCGTCCAGTTCCACCCGACGGCGCTGCACCACCCGGCGATGCCCCGGCCCCTGCTGTCGGAGGCGCTGCGGGGCCACGGCGCCCTCCTGCGCGATGCCAAGGGCGACCGCTTCGTGGACGAACTGCTGTCGCGGGACAAGGTGAGCCGCGCCATCACCGCCCGCATGGCCGAGCAGGGGACCGAGCACGTGTGGCTCGACGCCACGGGGCTGGCCCACTTCGACGAGCGCTTCCCGACCATCGCCCGCGAGCTGGACGTGGCCGGGCTCGACGCCGGGCGCGACTGGCTGCCGGTCGCCCCCGCCGCCCACTACCTGTGCGGCGGCGTGGTCGCCGACCTCGACGGCGCCACCACGCTGCCCCGCCTGTGGGTGGCCGGCGAGGTGGCCTGCAACGGCGTCCACGGGGCCAACCGGCTGGCGTCGAACTCCCTGCTCGACGGCATGGTGTTCGCCCCCCGGGTGGTCGAGGCCGTCGAACGCGGCAAGGACGGCCCGTCACCCACGGGCGTGATGGCGGCGGTCCTGGGCGAGGCCGACGACCTGGACGAGATCGGCCGGCGGGCGCTCGTCGTCCCGCCGCCGGACACCGCCGCGACGGCCGGCCCTGCCACGGAGGACCCCGCCGCCTACGGCGGCGCCGGGCCGCGGCCGGTCGAGGTCGCCCGGCGGGACCTCCAGCGGGCGATGACCGCGCACGCCGGGGTCCTCCGGTCCGAGGCCTCGCTCGCCGCCGTCGCGCCGGACCTGGCGGCGGCCGCCGGCAGCGCCGCCGCCGGCGAGGGCGCCCCGGCCGCCGAACTGGCCAACCTGGTGACCGCCGGCCGGGCCGTCGTGGCCGCCGCCACCGCCCGGACCGAGAGCCGCGGCGCCCACACCCGCACCGACCACCCGGAGATCGACCCGGCGTTGCGGGCGCGGCTGGTCATCGGCGGCCCCTGAACCGGTCATCCCGGTGTGTTCGGGCGTGTAAGTAGACATGTCGGGCCGATTCGGCCATCATGTCGACCCCTACGTCGGTTGACGACGGGAAACGACACGGTCGTGGCGGCCACGGCCGGCCGGACGCCGCACCGGCCCGCCACCGGCCGCCGCCAGGGGTCGGGCCAACGGCGTCGGGCCGCGTCTGGGGCACGACCCGGCGCCGGCGGCCCTCCTCTCCATCGGCCTTCGGCCCCTGGGGCCGGTCCCGGGTCCGGCCCGGGACGGCACGCACGCCCTCGGCGGGGGCGGCCCGTGGTGCCGTCGGTCTGCTGCGGCACGGGCGGACGCCCCGCTACCGGGCCCCGCGGAGCGACCACTATGGTTTCGCCCCATGTCAGGAGCCGATCAGCAGGCGATGGCGGGCGCCGGCCAGCACCCCCAGGGCTGGTACCCCGATCCGTTCGGCCGTCACGAGACGCGCTACTGGGACGGGAGCAGGTGGACCGAGCACGTCGCCTCCCACGGGCGCCAGGGTGTCGACGCGCCCGTCGGTGGCGGCAACATCCCCACCGTCAACCGGGCCACCGAGAGGGTGGCGGGCGACGTGACCCGCGCCGGCGTCCAGGGCGGTCAGGCCCAGGGCGGCGGGACGATCTTCACCGAGCCGATCCTGGTCGTGAACCAGAAGGCGAAGCTCATCGAGGTCAACAACGAGTACGCCATCTACGACCAGCACGGCCGCCAGATCGGCGCCGTCCGCCAGGTCGGGCAGAGCGCGCTGAAGAAGGTCGTCCGCATGCTGGGGTCGTACGACCAGTTCATGACCCACAAGCTCCAGGTCGTCGACGCGTACGGCAACGTGCTCATGGCGCTGACCCGTCCGGCCAAGGTCCTGAAGTCCCGCGTGATCGTGCAGGACGGCATGGGCAACGAGGTCGGCCTGATCGCCCAGCAGAACGCCATCGGCAAGATCCGGTTCTCGCTGGAGTCCGGCGGCCAGCAGTGGGGCTCGATCAACGCCGAGAACTGGCGGGCCTGGAACTTCAACGTGCAGGACCACACCGGCGCCGAGGTGGCCCGCATCACCAAGACGTGGGAGGGCCTGGCCAAGACCATGTTCACCACCGCCGACAACTACGTCGTCCAGATCCACCGGCCGCTGCAGGACCCGCTGCGCACGCTGGTGGTCGCCGCCGCCCTCGGCGTCGACACGGCGCTCAAGCAGGACGCCCGCGGCTTCGGCTGATCGGGCCCGCCCCTTCCTCCCGCCGGTGCACGACGCCCACCCGCCGATCGGCGCGGCCCGCGAGGCCGTCGCCCGGGCCCTCGCCGAGGACCTGACCCCGATCGGCGACCTCACATCGTTGCTGCTGCCGCCCGACCTGGTGGCGACCGCCCGGTTCGTCCCCCGTTCCGACGGGGTGATGGCCGGGCGGCTCTGCGTGGACGAGGCCTTCCGGCAGGTCGACGCCGCGCTCACGGTCGAGTGGTCCGCCGACGACGGCGACGCCCTGACCTCGGGCAAGGACGTCGCCCACGTGACCGGGCCGCTGGCGCCGATCCTCACGGCCGAGCGCACGGCGCTCAACTTCCTCGGCCACCTGTCCGGCGTGGCCACGCTGACCTCCCGCTACGTGGCCGCCGTCGCCGCCGCGGGCGGGACGTTGCGCGTGTGGGACACCCGCAAGACCACCCCCGGCCTGCGGGCGCTCGAGAAGGCGGCCGTGCGGGCCGGCGGCGGGTGGAACCACCGCGGCAACCTGTCCGACTGGGTGATGCTCAAGGACAACCATCTGGCGCTGTTCGGCATCGCCGACGCCGTCGCCCGGGCGCGCGTCCGGTGGCCGGGGCGGACCATCCACGTCGAGTGCCAGGACGCCGCCGACGCCCGCCTCGCCGTCGAGGCGGGGGCCGACGCCCTCCTCCTCGACAACATGACGCCCGACGAGGTGCGGGCGATCGTCGCCGAGGTCCGGGCGCAGCACCCGACCCGGCCGCTGCTGGAGGTGTCCGGCGGCGTCGACCTCGACACGATCTGCGCCTACGCCACCACCGGCGCCGACATGGTGTCGGTGGGCGCCCTCACCCACTCGGCGCCGGTCCTCGACATCGGACTCGACGTCGACGAGGCCTGAGCCCGCCCCCGGGTCGGTGCGTCCGACCGCCCGGCCTGGGTCGGGCTGGCCGGGGCGGAGCCCCGGCGGGGGTGCTTGGGGGGCGGAGCCCCCCAAGGGATAGCCTCGCCGGTCTCGACATCGGACTCGACGTCGACGAGGCCTGAGCCCGCCCCCGGGTCGGTGCGTCCGACCGCCCGGCCTGGGTCGGGCTGGCCGGGGCG
>DATFOS010000209.1:0-5734 GCA_035265325.1 Acidimicrobiales bacterium | reverse complement strand
GCGACGACGTCGACGAGCAGCACCGGCTCCTGCGGGAGCACGGCCCGTCGGTCTTCACCGGCCGGCAGGAGTACGAGACCGAGGCGACGATCATCGGCATCGTCGGCGACGGGCTCTTCCTCGATCGCACGCCGTTCTACGCCGAGTCCGGCGGCCAGGTCGGCGACACCGGCACCATCACCACCGAGACGGGCGTGGTCGACGTCCTCGACACGACCTACGCCCTGCCCGGCCTGTCCCGCCACACGTTCAAGGTGCGCGAGGGCGCGGTCGAGGTGGGCCAGCGGGCGGTCGCCCGCATCGACGGCGAGCGGCGCGACGCCATCCGCCGCAACCACACGGGCACGCACATCCTCCACTGGGCGCTGCGCCAGGTGCTCGGCGACCACGTGAAGCAGCAGGGCTCGCTGGTCGCGCCCGACCGGCTGCGGTTCGACTTCAGCCACTTCGAGCCGGTCACCGACGACCAGATCCGCCAGATCGAGGACCTGGCGAACCACGACATCCTCCACAACGCGCCGGTCCGCCACTACGAGACGACGATGAACGAGGCCCGCGAGCTGGGCGCCATCATGTTCTTCGGCGAGAAGTACGGCGAGATCGTGCGGGTCCTCGAGGCCGGCGAGCACTCGACCGAGCTGTGCGGTGGCACCCACGTCCAGCGCCTGGGCGACATCGGGCCGGTCAAGATCGTCAGCGAGGCGTCCATCGGCTCCAACCTGCGCCGCATGGAGGCCGTCACCGGCTTCGGGCCCATCGACCGCCTCCGCCAGGAGGAGGAGTTGATGGACCGGGCGGCCGAGGCCCTCGGCTCGCCCGCCGACGAGGTCCCGGCCGCGGCCGCCAGGCTGCGCGCCGAGAACAAGGTGCTGCGCGACGAGCTCAAGGCCCTTCGCAAGGAGCTGGCCGGTAACCAGGCCGGCACGCTGGCGTCCCAGGCCGTCGACGGCGTGGTCGTGGTCCGGGTCGACGGCACGACGCGCGACGAGCTGCGCGAGCTGGCGCTGGCCGTCCGGCAGCAGCCGGGCATCCGGGCCGTGGTCGTGGGTGGCCAGCCGGAGGGCGGTGGCGCCGCGCTCGTGGCCGCCGCCACCAAGGACGGGGGCCTCAACGCCGGCGAGCTGATCGCCGAGGCCGCCCGCACGATCGGGGGCGGCGGCGGCAAGAAGGCCGAGCTGTCGGTGGCCGGCGGGCGCGACCCGTCGCGCCTCGACGAGGCCCTCGACCAGGCCCGCGCCGCCGCCGCCGGCGTGGCGTGACCGCCGGCCCCGGCGGGCCGGCCTCCTCGCGCCGGTGAGGGCCGTCGCCCTCGACATCGGTACCCGGCGGATCGGCGTGGCGCTCTCCGACAGCGCCGGGACGCTGGCGACGCCGTACGAGGTCGTCCAGCGCTCGGGTGACCGGGCGCGCGACCACCGCCGCATCGCCGCGCTCGTGGAGGAGGCCGGCGCTGAGGTCGTCGTCGTCGGCCTGCCGCTGTCGCTCGACGGGACGGTCGGCCCGGCGGCCCACAACGTCCTCGAGGAGGCCGAGGAGCTGCGTGCCGGCCTGGGCATTCCGGTCGTCACCTGGGACGAAAGGCTGTCGACCGTCGAGGCCGAACGCCGCCTCCGCGCCGCCGGCGTCAAGGCCAAGGAGGGTCGCCGAGTGGTGGACCAGGTCGCTGCTACGGTGATCCTCCAGTCGTGGCTGGACTCGGGGCAGCCGCTCGACTGAGTCCCACCCCAGCCTCGCCCCACCGCCGCATGCCGTCTTCTGATGACCAGGAACCGCTCCGGTCGCGGCGTCGCCGTGCCCGGCGACGCGCCGCCGACGCCGATGTCGGCGACGCCGACTTCTGGGGACGCGACGCGTACGAGTCCAGCTGGTGGGAGGGCGGCGGCAGCCCGGAGGGCCCGCCCCCGCCGGTGAGGCCGACGCCGGCGGCCGGCCCGGCCGTGCCGCCCTCTGCGCCCCCGCCGGCTCCCGCTCCCGCGCCTCCCGGGCCGCCGCCGTCGCCCGCCCGCGGCCGGGCCGTGCGGGGCCCGTCCCCGGCGCCGGGCGACGACCCCGGCGCCCGCCGCGGGGCCGGTCCCGGCCAGCGGAACGCCCCCGATCCCGGCCCCGTGCGCCCCGCCCCGAGCGGCGGCTGGGGCGCCCCGGCCGAGGCCCCGGCGCCCCGGGCCACGCCGGACTTACCCACGGGCGCCCAGCGGCGCCTCCCGGCCTCGCCGGCGATGCCGCCGGCTCGGGCCGTCCCGGCCCCCGGGGCCCCGCCGGCCCGGGCGTCGGCGCCCCGCCGGCCCGTGCCCCCGGCGCGAGCCGCGGTCCCGCCGGCGACGCCCCCACCGGCTCGCTCCGCGGCCCCAACGCCCACGCCCGCACCGGCTCGCCCCGCGGCGACGCCGCCACCGGCTCGCGCCGCGGCCCCAACGCCCACCCCACAGGCTCGTCCCGCGGCCCCAACGGCGACGCCCCCACCGGCCCGGCCCGGCGACACCGGCGGCATGCGCCAGTCGGCGACCAGCTGGCGCGGCGGGCCGCTGTCGTCCGAGCAGGACGCCGTCTCCGTCCCGCCGGCCATGCCCGGCGCCGGCGGGCCCCGCCGGAACGCCCCGTTCTCCCGCCGACCGGTCACGCCTCCGGGCGCCACGCCGGCGGTCCCGCAGGCACCGACCCCGGCCGCGCCGGGGAGCCTGCGCCGGCGCACGTCGCCACCCGCGCCCGGCGGGCCCGCCGGGCCGCCTCCCGGGGCTGCGGGCGACATGACCGGCGTGAGCCGGGCCATCGCCCCCCGCAGCACCGCCTCGACGCCGCGCCCGACCGCCGACCCCCGCTCGCCGGGGGCGCCGGGGCGGCCCACGCCACCCGGCTCCGGGCGCCGCCCGCCGATCGCCCCGGCGTCCGACCCCTTCCCGCTGGTGGCGCGCGACCCGACCGGCGGCAGCCGCGTCCCGCGCGACCCCACGGGCGGCTTCCCCGCAGGCGGCCCGCTGCCCCCGCGCGACCGGACGGGCGGGGACCTCGCGCCCCGGGACCCGCGCGACCCGACCGGTGGGGGCCGCATTCCCCGTGACCCGACGGGCGGTGGGCGCATCCCGCGCGACCCGACGGGCGGCGGCCTCGCGCCCCGCGACCCGCGCGACCCGACCGGTGGGGGCCTCGCGCCCCGCGACCCGCGCGACCCGACCGGTGGGGGCCGCATCCCCCGTGACCCGACGGGCGGTGGGCGCATCCCGCGCGACCCGACCGGCGGCGGACGGGCGTTCCCCGACCCGACAGGCGGCCCCCCGGCACCCGGCGCGTTCCCGGCGCGGGCCGAGCCGCCGCTGCCCCCGCGCGACAACACGGGCGGCGGGCGCGTCATGCGCGACCCGACGGGGGGCGGCCACTTCGTCGGCAGCGACCCCAGCGGGGGCGGGCGCATGGTGCGCGATCCCACGGGCGGCGGGCAGGTCCCGACCGCGTCCTACGAGCCGGGTGGCCCCGGCCAGCCGCCCGGCGCCGACCGCACCGCCCAGCGCGTGGCCGGCACCGCGGCCGGCGGCGCCGAGCCCCACGAGCCGCGCCGCGGTGGCGGGGGCTACGGCGGCAACCGCCCGTACGAGGACGACTACTCCGACGAGGACTACGACGACGAGGACCTCTACGAGGACGACTCCGACGGCGCCGACGGCCGGCCCAGCCGCCGGCGCAGGGTCGTGCTCGGCATCCTCCTCGTGATGGTGCTGGCCCTGGCGGCCACGGCGTTCGTCGGCTGGCGCTGGTGGAGCGACCAGGTCGACCCGCCGGGCGAGCCCGGCGAGACCGTGAGCGTCGAGATCCCCGCCGGCACGTCCACCGCCCAGATCGGCGACTGGCTGGAGGAGGGCGGCGTCATCACCAGCGCCACCGTCTGGAACGTCTACACCCGGCTCAACGACCCGGGGACGATCCAGGCCGGCACCTACGACCTCCGGCGCAACTCCTCCATGGAGGAGGTCATCGCCGCCCTGCAGGACGGGCCGGCGGCGCCCGAGGGCCGCTACGTCACGATCCCCGAGGGGTTCACGGTCGCCCAGACGGTCGAGCGCATCGCCGACCCCGAAGACGGCATCGACGGGTTCACCGCCGAGGCGGTCCAGGCGGTCATCGACGGCAACACGGTCCGCTCGGCGTACCTGCCCCAGGGCGAGACGAACCCCGAGGGCACCCTGTTCCCCGAGACCTACCGCCTCGAGGAGGGCCAGGACGAGGCCGCCCTCGTCGGCCAGATGGTCGCCGAGTTCGACGCCGTGATGGCGGAGCTGGAGGTCGACCGGCGTGCGCAGGCCCTCGGTTTTTCGCCGTACGAGATCATCGTGATCGCGTCGTTGATCGAAGAAGAGACGCAGGTCGACGCCGAGCGCCCGACCGTCGCGGGCGTGATCTACAACCGCCTCGAGATGGACGAGCCGCTCGGCATCGACGCCACGAGCTGCTACCCGCTCGGCCTGCCGTCGTGCACGCCCACGCAGGAGCAGCTCGAGTCCGATTCGGCGTACAACACCCGGACGAACCCCGGACTGCCGCCCACGCCGATCTCGTCGCCGAGTCGCGCGAGCCTGGAGGCGGCGCTCGCCCCCGAGCAGCACGACTACCTCTTCTACGTGCGCACGGAAGAGGACGGCAGCCACAGTTTCAGCGAGACCAACGAGGAGCACAACGCCGCCGTCGAGGTCTGCCGCGAGCGTGGTTACTGCTGACACGGCGCACGCCGCCGGGACGAGGGTCACCGGGGCCACCCGCGTGGCGGCCGTGATCGGCACGCCCGTGAGGCACTCGCTGTCGCCCACGATCCTCAACGCCGCCTTCGCCGCTACGGGCGCCGACTGGGTCTTCACGGCCCTGGAGGTCGCGGAGGGCGCGGGGGAGGCGGCGATCGCCGCCATGCGGACGCTCGGGCTGGGCGGACTCTCGGTCACGATGCCGCACAAGGCGGCCGCCGCGGCCGCCGTGGACCGCCGCACGCCCGCGGCGGAGGCCCTCGGCGCGGTGAACTGCGTCTATTGGGAGGGCACGACGCTGTGCGGCGACAGCACCGACGGTGCCGGCCTCGTGGACGCGCTCCGCATCGACGAGGGCGTCGACCCGGCGGGCGCGCACTGCGTGATCGTCGGCGCCGGAGGGGCGGGGCGGTCGGTGGCGCGAGCGCTCGGCGCCGCCGGGGCGGCGAGCGTCGTGGTGGTCAACCGCACGCCCGGACCGGCCGCCCGGGCCGCCGAGCTGGCGGGCCCCGCCGGACGGGTGGGGACGCTCGAGGCGGTCCCGTCGGCCGACATCGTCATCAACGCGACGCCCCTGGGCATGGGCGACGTGGTCCGCCTGGACGGCGGGCCGGAGCCGTTGCCTTTGGATGTCAATGTCCTGTCGGCGACTCACGTCGTCGTGGACCTGATCTACCATCCGGCCACCACTCCACTGCTGGTCGAAGCACGTGAACGAGGGGCAACCGCGGTCAACGGCCTCGGCATGCTCATCCACCAGGCGGCACACGCGTTTCGCCTCTGGACGGGGGAGGAGCCGGCGCTCGAGGCCATGTCCGCGGCGGCCGTCGCCGAGCTCACGCGCCGCCCCAGCAGCGGTCCGTACTGACTGCCTCCACAGCGCGTCCGCATTTCTGTTGTGGTCTCGCCGCTCGCGCGCGCCCTAGGCTGGCCCGCAGCGCTGAGACTGAGAGCGGGCCGAGCACCATCCATCGGAGGTAAGCGTGGCGCTGCAAGGAACACTGGACACG
>DATFOS010000208.1:0-18347 GCA_035265325.1 Acidimicrobiales bacterium | reverse complement strand
TCCCAACCGGAATGGAAGTTATCCCCTGCGGGCCGCCACGCAAAAGCACCCAGGAGCGGCCAGAGGCGGAATTCACGTCCGGGAAACGCTGCCGTCGCCGAGTATTCCCTGGTCATCGCCGTGCGCACGCTCGTAGATACGGGTTCCACGAAAGGTGGCGGGCGACCTGGTACTTCTCGGCCTTCCCCCCGCTGCCTCGTCGGTCGGCACCGCCTGGTTGCGATGTGCGCACCCGAGCGGCTGCCGCCGTGGTCAAGACCGTCATGACCGGAAGACGCGGGCCACTACGCTGCCCGACGTGATGGGCGGACGACTCAACCACACGGAGTGACGATGGCGCGCGACGTGGACAGGGGCTCGCCGCCGCGGACCGGCGGCCCGATCGCCAGCGTCGTCGTACCGGCCCACGACGAGGAGGCCGTCATCGGGCGCCTGCTCACGGCGCTCGCCGAAGGCGCGGCTCCGGGACGCCTCGAGGTCGTCGTGGCGTGCAACGGGTGTACGGACCGCACCGCATCGGTGGCGAGGGAACACGGGGCGAGCGCCGTGGAGGTGCCCGAGGCGTCCAAGATCGCCGCGTTGAACGCAGGCGACGCCGCCGCCGCCGTCTTCCCCCGCGTCTACGTCGACGCCGACGTCGTGATCACGGGCGCCACGGTGGAGCGGCTGGCCCGGGCCCTGGCCGAGCCGAGCGTGTTGTGCGCCGCTCCCCCGCTGGCGATCGACGCCACGGGGCGGCCCTGGGGCGTGCGAGCGTTCTACGACGTGTGGCCCGCGATCCCCTACATGCGCGACCGCCACGTCGGCTCCGGGGTCTTCGCCCTGTCGGCCGCAGGCCGGGGGCGGTTCGACGCATGGCCCGACATCGTCGCCGACGACCTCTTCGCCCGGGCGCTGTTCACCCGAGACGAGCGGCGGGTCGTGGGTCCCGAGCCGTTCGTGGTCCAGGCGCCCCACACCGTGCGGGCGCTCGTCCGGCGCCGCCAGCGCATCCACGCCGGCAACATGCAGGTCGACGCCGACCCCGTGCTGCGCGACCTGCCCGGCCGGCGGGAGGGCTCCGGCCCCTGGTGGAGGGCGGTCGTCGAGCGCCCCACGCTGGCGCCGGCCGCCGTCGCCTACGCAGCCATCAACGCCGTCGCCAAGCTGCGCGCCAGGCAAGAGCTCCGCGGCGACCGGGCCATCTCCTGGAACCGCGACGAGACCACCCGCACGCCGACCGCTCCGTCGGCGCCGTCCGCCGGGTCGACCGGAGTGTCCCTGTGAGCCCCGTGGTCAGCGTGGTCGTCGTCTCGTACAACGTGCGCGATTGGATCGTGCGCTGCCTGGCCACCCTGCCGGCGGCCGCGAGCCTCGAGCTCGAGGTGATCGTCGTCGACAACGCCTCGGGCGACGGGTCGGCCGACGTGGTGGCCGAGGCCTTCCCGGGCGCGCAGCTGGTCCGCAACGAGCACAACGTGGGCTTCGCCCGCGCCGTCAACATGGGCGCCGACCTCGCCAAGGGCGAGTACGTCCTGCTGCTCAACCCCGACGGGTGGGCCGAGCCCGGCAGCATCGACGCCCTCGTGGCCCACGCCCGGGCGCACCCCGAGTACGTGGTCGTGGGCGGCCGCACGGTCACGCCCGACGGCGACCTCGACCCCCGCTCCTGCTGGGCCGCACCCAGCCTGTGGAGCCTGGCGTCGAGCGCCCTGATGCTCTCGACGCTGCGGCCGGGCCACCCGCTCCTCGATCCCGAGGCGATGGGCCGCTACCGCCGCGACCACGCCCGCCCTGTCGACATCGTCACCGGGTGCCTGTTCCTCGTGGCGCTGGACGACTGGCGGGCGCTGGGCGGCTTCGACGAGCGGTTCTTCGTCTACGGCGAGGACGCCGAGTTCTGCCTCCGGGCCACGGCCGAGACCGGACGGGCCTGCGCGGTCACGCCCGACGCGGTGATGGTCCACGCCGTGGGGGCCTCGTCCGCCACCCGTCCCGACAAGCAGGAGCTGCTGCTGGCCGGCAAGGTGACGCTGGTGCGCTCCCGGTGGAGGGGCCTACGGGCCTCGGCCGGGACGGGGCTGATCGTGGCGGGGGTGGGCGTCCGCGTGCTGGCCGAGCGGGTCGGCGTCGGCGGGCGCGACACCGACTGGGCCGAGGTGTGGCGGCGCCGGCGGCGCTGGCAGCGCGGCTTCCCGCCGGTACGCGAAGGTGGCCCCCTGGGCCTGGACGGATGGGACGAGACCGTGGGCGACGACGGGCACGAGGCATCGGTCACGGGGCGGAACTCGATCCGCCAGGGCAAGGAGCGGCGGGCCCGCTTCCTGAGGTCGGTGACCGACCCGCGCAGCCTCCTGCACGCGGTGAAGCTGCTGCACTACTTCCACTACACGCACGTCGGCGAGGTTCGGAAGCTGACGCTGGGGCCGGGCGTGCGGTACGCCCCCAACGTGTCGTTCGCCAACGCCGAGCGCATCAGCATCGGCGCCAACACCCGGGTCGGCGCCCGCACGAGCCTGTGGGCCGGCGACCACGACGGCCGGATCACGATCGGTTCCGACTGCAACTTCGGGCCGATGTGCTTCGTCACGGCGTCGAACTACGGCACCGAGGCGGGGACGAACTTCCTCGACCAGGAGAAGCAGGACGCCGACATCGTCATCGGCGACGACGTCTGGTTCGGCACGGGCGTGACCGTGCTGGCCGGCGTGACCATCGGCAGCCACTGCGTGGTCGCCGCCGGGTCGGTGGTCACCAAGGACGTCCCGCCCAACTCGATCGTCGGCGGGGTCCCCGCCAAGGTGCTCCGCCAGCGCTGAGGGCCGCCGGGCGGGCCTAGGGCTCGCCGAACAGGGTCGGCGACGCTCCCGGCGTCGGGGCGCCGGCCGGGGCGGTGAGACCCAGGTGGCTCCACGCCGCAGGCAGCGCCACGCGGCCCCGCGGGGTGCGCATGAGCAGGCCCTGCTGGATGAGGAACGGCTCGTAGACGTCCTCGACGGTCTCGGTCTGCTCGCCCACGCTGATGGCGAGGGTGGACAGCCCGACCGGGCCGCCCAGGAAGCGCTCGCACAGGGCGCTGAGCAGGGCACGATCGACCTTGTCCAGCCCGAGGTCGTCGACCCCGAACAGGGCCAGGCCCTCCTGGGCCGTGGCCCGGTCGACGAGGCCATGGCCCCGGACCTCGGCGAAGTCGCGCACCCGCCGCAGCAGCCGGTTGGCGATGCGGGGCGTGCCCCGCGCCCGGCGGGCCACCTCGGCGCACCCGCCGGCGTCGATCGGGACGCGCACGATGGCGGCCGTGCGCTCGACGATCGCCTCGAGGTCGGTGGCCGTGTAGTAGTCGAGCCGCGCGACGAGGCCGAAGCGATCGCGCAGCGGGCCGGTGATCGACCCCGTGCGGGTCGTGGCGCCCACCAGCGTGAACCGGGGCAGGTCGAGCCGGATGGATCGGGCCGCCGGCCCCTTGCCCAGCACGATGTCGAGCTGGAAGTCCTCCATCGCCGGGTAGAGGACCTCCTCGACGGCCCGGGGCAGCCGGTGGATCTCGTCGATGAACAGCACGTCGCCCTCGTCGAGCTGCGTGAGGATGGCGGCCAGGTCGCCCGCCCGCTCGACCGCCGGGCCCGAGGTGGCCTGCATGTGGGCGTCGACCTCGTTGGCGATGATGCCGGCCAGCGTGGTCTTGCCCAGGCCGGGCGGGCCGGCGAAGAGCAGGTGGTCGGGGGCCTGGCCGCGCCGGCGGGCCGCCTCGAGCATGACCTCGAGGTGGCCCTTGAGCTCGGACTGGCCCACGAACTCGGCCAGCCGCCGCGGCCGGACGCCCGGCTCGGCCTCGGCCACCTCCTCGCCCGCCACGGCGCCGGCGGCCAGCAGCTCGTCGCGGGTCACCTACGCCCCCTGGGCCAGGCGGGCGAGCGCCAGGCGCAACAGCGTGGCGGCGTCGCCCTCGTCGGGCAGGTCGGACGCGGCCACGCGCACCTCGTCGGGCCCGTAGCCCAGGCCGGCCAGCGCCTCGCGCACGTCGGCGTGGGGCGACGGCAACGAGGTACGGCCGTGGCCGTTGCCGGCGGCCAGCCCGGCCGGGATCGCCTCGCCGATCGGCACGTCGAGGCGGGACTTCAGCTCGATCAGCAAGCGGGCCGCCGTCTTCTGGCCCACGCCCGGCACCAGGCACAGCGCCGCCACGTCGTCGTCGACGAGGACCCGCGCCAGCGAGCCCGGCCCGTGCACGGACAGGATCGCCAGCGCCATGGCCGGGCCCACCCCGTGGGCGCCGATGAGCGCCACGAAGGTGGCCTTCTCGTCGCGCGTGGCGAACCCGTACAGCGTGTCGACGTCCTCCCGGACGTGGTGGTGCGTCCACACGAAGACCTCGTCGCCGATCGCCCCCAGGGCGACTGCGGTGGTCGGCGCCACGACGACCGCGTAGCCGACGCCACCCACCTCGACCAGGACCTCGCCGGCCCCGCGGTCGATCAGCGTGCCCCGCAGCGAGCCGATCACCGGGTCGCCCTCGCCAGCCGGCCCCGCATCGGGGCGTGGGCCAGGTGGCACAGCGCCAGGGCCACGGCGTCGGCGGCGTCGACCGGGCGCAGCGGCGTCGAGATGCCGAGCAGCGTCTGCACCATGCGCTCGACCTGGCGCTTGTCGGCGGAGCCGGACCCCGTCACCGCCTGCTTGACCTGGTTGGGCGAGTACTCGACGACCTCGCAGCCGGCGATCACTCCCTGGGCCATGGCGATGCCGGCCGCCTGGGCGACCGGGATCGCCGTGCGCGCGTTGACCTGGAACAGGACCCGCTCGACGGCCATCACCGCCGGCCGGTGCTCGGCGACGAGGGCCCGGATGTCGGCCTGCAGGGCGGCGAGCCGCTCGGGGACCGAACGGCCGGGGTCGGTGCGCAGCACGCCGGCGGCCACGGCCCGGTTGGTGCGCCCGGCGCGCTCGACCACGCCGTAGCCGCACCGGGACAGGCCCGGGTCGATGCCCAGTACGAACACGGGTTCGACCCTAGCCCACCACCGGTCACCGGCGGTGGACCCGCTAGGACGCCGCCTTGATCGCGGCGACCAGCTCGGAGCTCGGCCGGAACGAGAGCCCGGCGACCGCCCGGTGGGCGTGGCGCAGGACGCCCTCGCCGTCGACCACGAACACCGACCGCCGGTAGAAGCCGACCGGACCGAGGATGCCGTACAGCTTGCCCACCTGCTTCTCGGTGTCGCTGAGCAGCGGGAAGGCGAACCCGCCCTGGTTCTCGCTGAACTCGTCGTGGCTCGCCACCGACTGGGGGCTGATCGCCAGCACCCGGGCGTCGAGCGACGTGAACTCGGCGATGTCCTCGGTGTAGGCGTTGAGCTGGCGGGTGCACACGGGCGTGTTGTCGCCCGGGTAGAAGACCAGGACGACCGGGCTGCCCCGGTACTCGGCCAGCGAGTACTCGCGGTGCCCCTCCGGCGTGCCGTCGGTGCCCTCGAGCGTGAAGTCGGGGGCGGGGCCGCCCACCTGGACGGCGGCCATCAGGCCTCCACCGTCTCGAGGATGGCGTCGGGGATGTCGAAGTTGGCGTGCACCGCCTGGACGTCGTCCTGCTCGTCGAGGGCGTCGACCAGCCGCAGCACCTTCTTCGCCGACTCGGTCGACTCGAGCGGGATCGTGGCCTGCGGCACCATCGCCAGGTCGACCGACTCGACGGCGATGCCGGCCTCGTCGAGGGCGGTCCGCACGGCGTGCAGGTCGGACGGCGGCGTGGTCACGCGCCAGGCCTCGCCGTCGTCGGTGATGTCCTCGGCGCCGGCGTCGAGGGCGGTGAGCATCAGCTCCTCCTCGTCGGTGGCGCGGGCCACCAGGATGTGGCCCTTCCGGTCGAACTGCCAGGCCACCGCCCCCGGCTCGGCCATCGAGCCGCCGTTCTTCGAGAAGGCGTTGCGGACCTCCGACCCCGTCCGGTTCCGGTTGTCGGTGAGCACCTCCACGAGCACCGCCACGCCGCCGGGGGCATAGCCCTCGTAGGTGATCTGCTCGTAGGTGACGCCCTCGAGCTCGCCGGCGCCCCGCTTGACCGCCCGCTCGATCGTGTCGACGGGGATCGAGGCGTCACGCGCCTTCTGGAACATCGTGCGCAACGTCGGGTTCATGTCGGGGTCGCCCCCGCCCTCGCGGGCGGCCACCTCGACCTGGCGCAGCACCTTGGCGAAGAGCTTGCCGCGGGCCTTGTCGTTGGCGGCCTTCTTGTGCTTGATCGTCGCCCACTTGGAATGGCCGGACATCACACCACCTGGTTCAGGAAGAGCTCGTGGAGCCGGGCATCGTCGCCCAACTCCGGATGGAAAGCGGCCACCAGGACCCGCCCCTGTCGGCACAGGACGGGCCGGTCGGCGACCGTGGCCAGCACCTCGACGTCGTCGCCGACCCGGTCGACGACCGGCGCCCGGATGAAGACGGCGTGGACCGGGCCCTCGCCCGTCACGCCGGCCACCTCCAGGTCGGCCTCGAAGGAGTCGACCTGACGCCCGAAAGCGTTGCGTCGCACGGCGATGTCTATCGCCCCGAAGCTGCGCTGGTCGGCGCGACCGTCGAGGATGTCGCGGCCGAGGAGGATCATGCCGGCGCACGTGCCGAAGGCGGGCATGCCCTCGGCCAGTCGGCCGGCGACGGCGTCGAACAGACCCGAGGACTCGAGGAGCATCGACATGGTCGTCGACTCGCCGCCTGGGAGGACGAGTGCGTCGACGCCCTCGAGCTGGGCCGGGGTGCGGACGGCGACGGGGTCAGCGCCGAGGCGCGCCAGCATGTCGGCGTGCCGCGCCGACGCCCCTTGCAGGGACAACACGCCGACCCGGGTCGTCGTGGCCTGCATGGTCTGCTCGGTGCCGTGCACCGTCTGGTTCGTGCCGTGCACCTGGGGGCCTCGTCACCGCCAACATGACGCGCCTAGTGTACGAGGCCGGTTACGAACGGCGAGAATCGCCGGCCTCGGGCGCCCGGCGACCGGACAAGGACCTTCGTGCACGCCAATTCCCCGGTCAGCTCCACCTTCGCGTCCCTGACGCGCATCACCTGCGGCCGCGGTGCCGTCGCCGCGCTGTTGGCGCTCGGCCTGGTCGCCGGCGCCTGCTCCAACGGCGCCGACGAGGGCGGGGGCCCCGCCGCCCCCGAGCCCACGTTCGAGCGGGCCGACGGCACCTCGCTGCGCTTCGAGGAGCCGGTCGCGACGGTGGCCGACCTCCTCCCGCCGGCGGCGGAGGGCGAGGCCTGGACGATCGCGGGCTCCGTCTTCGACCCCGGCACCTCGACGTCGGTCGCCACCACGTGGTCGTCCCCCGACGGCCGCGCCTGGGAGCGGGTCGACGTCCGCCCGGCCGACAGCGACGTGAGCGAGGCCTTCGCCGCCATGGCGCCGGCCGAGGGCGGGCGGCTGGCGGTGGGCTGGGCCGGTGACGGCGCCGCCTCCGACGCCGCCGTCTGGCACGAGGCCGACGGCGAGTGGCAGCAGGTCGAGGGCGCCGCCGGCGTCATGGGCGGCGAGCACGAGCAGTGGGCGTTCGACGTGGCCGTCAGCCCCGAGCGGGGCATGGTCGTGGCCGGCGGCGAGTCCACCTGGGGCGAGGTCCGAGCCCGCGTGTGGTTCAGCGGCGACGGCGAGACGTGGGAGGCCGTCGACGGCGGCCCCGGCGGCGTGTTCGACGCCACGGGACAGGAGTCCGTGCGCGAGGTCGCCGCCGTGCCCGACGGCTTCGTGGCGGTGGGCTCGCGCACCGACGACAACGACCAGGACGCCGTCGTCTGGTTCTCGGAGGACGGGCGCTCCTGGGAAGAGGTCGAGGCGACCGGCCTCGGCGGCGAGGGCCGCCAGGCGATGCTCGGCGTGAACGCGCAGGGCGGGGTGATCGTGGCCGGCGGCTACACGTCCGGTGCCGACGGCCAGAGCCAGCCGGTCGTCTGGCGCTCGCCCGACGGGCGCTCGTGGGGCAGCGCGTCCGCCCCGCTGCCCGGCATCACCGACGACCGCACCGCGGCCGGCGGCCTCACGGTCCGCTCGATCGAGCCCGACGGCGAGGGCCTGATCGCCGTGGGCGGCGCCGACTGGCGGCCGCACATGTGGCGCTCCACCGACGGCGGCGTGAGCTGGGGCCTGCTGCCGAACCCGACCGCCGCCGACCTGTTCGAGGACGGCGTGGCGCTGGAGACTGCGGCCAGCTTCGACGGCACGGTCATTGCCCTCGGCCTCGAGCCGACGGTCATGCGCCTCGACGGCGACCGCTGGGCCGACGCCACGGGCGACGCCTTCCCGACCGGCGGGGTGCAACCGTTCGCCACCTCGGTGACGGTCGGCGAGCAGGGCGAGGTGGTGGCCGGCGGCCGCTACTCCTCCCCCCGGGCCGATGCCCGCGAGCGCTACATCGGCGAGGTGTGGCACCGGGGCGACGACGGCTGGACGGCCATCGAGAGCGAGAACCTCCAGGCCGGCCAGATCATGGACGTGACGGCCTTCGCCGGCGGCTACGCCGCCGTCGGCTTCGAGGACTTCGGGCTCGCCGACCAGCGCACGGCCGGCGACAGCTCGCCGGACGGCCTGATCTGGACGTCCCCCGACGGCAACGAGTGGAACCGCATCGCCGCCGAGACCCCCGAGATCCCCATGGAGATGCTCGAGGTGTTCGCCGACAGCGAGAGCGAGGACGTGGCCGGCACGATCGCCAGCCTCGAGGCGTCGATGCCGGCCGAGACCAAGGCGCCCGCCGGTGGCCCCGGCACCCGCTCGCTCGAGGCAGTTGCCCCGCTCGGCGACGGCTTCATCGCCGTCGGCGTGGCGTGCTGCGACGACCCGGGCGAGCCGATCGTGATCGTGTCCGCCGACGGCACCGACATCGCTGGCGAGGACTCCGGCCTCGGCGGGCCCGGCACGCAGCGCTACCGCGACGTGTGCGTCGGCCCGGACGGCACCGCCGTGGCCGTGGGCATCAGCGGCACGGACGGCGCCTACGACGCGGCCATCCGCCGCCGGGCGCCCGACGGGGCCTGGACCGCGGGCGAGGTCGGCGACGGGTCGTTCGGCGGCCCGGGCAGCCAGCAGGTGTACGGCTGCGCGGCCGGCGAGGACGGCTTCGTGGCCGTCGGGTCCGACGACGCGAGCGGCGACTCGGACGCCCGCGTCTGGACCTCGACCGACGGCGTCGCCTGGCGGCGGATCCAGTCGGGCGTGCTGGGCGGCTCCGGCGACCAGTGGGCCAGCGCCGCGGCCATGGTCCCGGGCGACACCGGCGGCTGGCTCATCGGCGGCACCGACACCGCCCCCGGGGACGGCGACATCGCCCTGTGGCGCCTGGCCGACGGCGAGCTGTCCCGCCGGGACGAGGGCGAGCCCGAGCTGGCCGGCCCGGGCGAGCAGTCGGTGACCAGCCTGCTCGTCGAGGAGGACGGCGTCACGATCGTCGGCGACGACTACGGCCGGGTCGGCCTCTGGCAGTCGGACGTCCTCGACCGCTGAGGAGGCCCCCGCACGCGCCGGTGCGCACCCCGGGAGCCCTCGGACGGCACGGGGTGCGCACGGCGGGCGGAACGAGAAGCGCTACCAGCCCCGGTCGGCGAGGCGGACGTCGATCTCGGCCAGGTCCTGGCCCCGCATGGGGGCGCCGAGGCCCCGGCTGACCTTCGCCACGATCGCCGGGTCCTCGAAGTGGGCGGTCGCCTCGACGATGGCCTTGGCCCGGCGAGCCGGGTCGTCGGACTTGAAGATGCCCGAGCCCACGAACACCGCCTGGGCGCCGAGCTGCATGACCAGCGAGGCGTCGGCCGGCGTGGCGATGCCGCCGGCGCAGAACAGCGGGACGGGCAGCGCGCCGGTCTCGGCCACCTCGGTGACGAGGCCGATCGGCGCCTGCAGCCGCTTGGCCCACTCGTAGCGCTCGGCCGGGTCGGCCTGCGTGACCTTGCGGATGTCGCCCAGGATCGAGCGCAGGTGGCGGACGGCCTCGACGATGTTGCCGGTGCCGGCCTCGCCCTTGGAGCGGATCATGGCGGCGCCCTCGCTCACCCGGCGCAGGGCCTCGCCCAGGTTCGTGGCCCCGCACACGAACGGCACGGTGAACGCCCACTTGTCGATGTGGTGGGCCTCGTCGGCCGGGGTCAGCACCTCGGATTCGTCGACGTAGTCGACGCCCAGCGACTCGAGCACCTGCGCCTCGGCGAAGTGCCCGATGCGGGCCTTGGCCATGACCGGGATCGTGACGGCCTCGACGATGCCGGTGATCATCTCGGGGTCGCTCATGCGGGCCACCCCGCCGTCGCGTCGGATGTCGGACGGCACCCGCTCGAGCGCCATGACGGCGACCGCGCCGGCGTCCTCCGCCACCTTGGCCTGCTCGGGCGTGACGACGTCCATGATGACGCCGCCCTTGAGCATCTCGGCGAGGCCCCGCTTCACGCGTTCGGTACCGGTGGCGGAAACGGGCGAGGCGGTGGCACGAGGGGCGTCGCTCATGGCCACCAGTCTAGAGAGGCGCCTGCCAGGGCGAACGGGCCAGTTACGGGCCGTTGGCCCGGACCGCGATCAGATCTCGCGCAGTAGCGCTACAGGCGGGGGCTCCGCCCCCGCCGGCCCCGGCGGGCCTCCGGCCCGCGCAACCCACCGCGCCGCGTGCACCCCACCAGCGAGGCGCTCGGGGGCGCAGCCCCCGCAGGATTGGCTCCCCCCCGGCAGATCCCGGCGGGCCTCCGGCCCGCGCCACCCACCGCGCCCCGTGCACCCACCAGCGAGGCGCGCGGGGGCGCAGCCCCCGCAAGGGGGAATGCGGGGGCGGAGCCCCCGCACCCGACAACCGTTCCCCGGCGGGTTGGGCGGGGCGAAGCCCCGCAGGGGAATGCGGGGGCGGAGCCCCCGCAGGATTACATCTCGCGCAGTAGGGCTATCCGTTCCTCGATCGGCGGGTGGGTCTGGAACAGCCGGTTGATGCGGGAGATGCGCCCCTCCTCGGGCGTCTGCGCCGCCGGCTCCTCGATCCACAGGTGGGCCGTGGCGTGGCTGGTGGCGTGGACGACCGTCGAGTCGTCGCGCAGCTTCTCCAGCGCCGAGATCAGCCCCGGCGGGTACCGGGTCATCTCGATGCCACTCACGTCGGCCAGCGTCTCGCGTCGCCGGCTCACCGCCAGCTGCATGACCCGGGCGACGAGGGGCGCGAACGCCAGCAGCAGGAACCCGAACACCGACAGGATCGCTGCCGGCCCCCCGCCCCCGCCGCGGCTGGTGTCGAACGCGCTGTGCCGGGTGCGGCCCATCCCCCACCACAACGACCGGACGCCCAGGTCGGCGAGCACCGCGACCACACCGACCATGGTCACGGCCAGGGTGGACACGAGGATGTCGTAGTTGCGCACGTGGGACAGCTCGTGGGCCAGCACGCCCTCGAGCTCCATGCGGTTCATCTTGTCGAGCAGGCCCGTCGTGACCGCCAGGGCGGCGTTGCGCGGATTGCGCCCGGTGGCGAAGGCGTTGGGCGCCGGGTCCTCGATGATGTAGAGCCGCGGCTTCGGCAGCCCCGACGCGATGCAGAGGCCCTCGACGACGTTGTGGTAGCGGGGGTACTCGTCCTCGGTGGCGACCTGGGCGCGGCTGACGCGCAGGGCGACGGCGTCGGAGGACCAGTAGGCGGCGGCGCTGGTGGCGACGGCGACGACCAGTGCCAGGACGATCCCGACGATGCCGCCGTTCAGCAGGTAGGCGAACACCGCAGCGATCAGCGACACGAACAGGACGAAGCCGGCGACGAGCAGCCAGCTGCGGCGCTTGTTGGCGGTGACCTGGTCGTACACGGGGGTGGCGAACGACGGGAGCAGGGCGGCCACGGTCTAGAAGGAGACCGGGGTCGGCCCGCGCGACTCGTCGTCGGCCTGGAAGTACTCGCGCTCCCGGAAGCGGAACGTGTTGGCCAGGACGTTCTGCGGGAACGACTGGATCTTGGTGTTATAGCGATACACCGTGTCGTTGTAGAACTGCCGGGCGTAGGCGATGCGGCCCTCGGTGCCCGTCAGCTCCTCCTGCAGTTGGCCGAAGTTCTGGTTGGCCTTGAGGTCGGGGTACGCCTCCGACAGGGCGAACAGCTGGCGCAGGGCGCCGCTGATCTGGTTCTCGGCCTCGGCCTGGTCGTGCGGCCCGGCGGCGCTGATGCCGGCGTTGCGGGCCTTGACCACGGCGTCGAGCGTCTCGCGCTCGTGGGAGGCGTAGCCCTTGACGGTCTCGACCAGGTTGGGGATCAGGTCGTAGCGCCGGCGGAGCTGTACGTCGATCTGCGCCCAGGCGTTCTCGATCTTGTTCCGCAACGAGACGAGCCCGTTGTAGCTGACCATGAGGTAGATGCCGATGAGGACCACCAGCACCACGACGACGATGAGCGCGACCACGCGAGCATCCTATGGTGTCGTGACCAGGCGCTCGTAGCGCTCGACGTACAACTCGGCCAGCCGGTCCATCGAGAACAGCTGCACCCGTCGCTCGCCCGCACCCTGGAGCTGGGCCCGCAGGCTGGCGTCGCCCAGGGCCGAGCGCAGCGCCGCCGCCAGGGCGTCGGCGTCGCCGGGCTCGGTGAGGAGGGCGTCGAGCCCGTCGGTGGCGACGTTGCGGTAGCCGTCGAGCTGCGAGGCGACGACGACCGCCCCGGCCGCCATGGCCTCGAGCAGGACCACGCCGAACGACTCGCCGTGCAGCGACGGGGCGCAGAACACGTCGGCACCGCGCATGCGGGACGCCACCTCGTCGTCACCCAGCCGGCCCAGCCACTCGATGCGGGGGTCGCCGCCGTGGGCGGCCCGGAGCGCCTCGGTCTGCGGGCCCGTGCCGCCGACCCACACCCGCACGTCGGGCGGGAGGAAGCGCAGGGCGTCGAGCAGCACGGCGAGGCCCTTGCGCTCTTCGTGGCGCCCGATGAAGAAGATCGTCGGCCCCTCGGACGGGTGCGGGGTCGCCTTCGCGAACCGCTCGACCTCGATGCCGTTGAACAGGACCTCGTAGTCGCCGCCGAGGGCCTTGGTGGCGGTGGCGGCGGCGTCCTTGGAGACGGCGATGCGCAGGTCGAGCCGCCGGGCCAACCACTTCACCGCGGGGCGGGCCAACTTGTACGCGGCGCTGTCGCCGGCCCGGTGGAACGTGCCGACGATGGGCGCGTTGCGGAACAGCAGCGCGGTCTGCGTCGGCCCCGGTGCCACCGGCTCGTGCAGGTGGAGGACGTCGAACGCCTCGTCGCGCAGCGCCCGGATCGTCCGCAGCTGGGCGGCGGGGTCGGGCGCCAGCGGGGCGACCGAGCCGTTGGTGGCGGTCGGGACGCTGTTGCCGAGCGGCGTGACCCCGGCGTCGGGGGGCGGCCCGTCGCACGGGGCGAGGACCCGGACCTGCTGGCCCTGGGCTCGCAAGGTGCGCGCCAGGCCCAGGACCTGAGCCTGGACCCCACCCGGGACGGTGAGGCTGTAGGGGCACACGAGCCCGATGCGCACGGCTGAAGGGTAGCCCTGATGCCCAGCCCTACCGGACCGTGACGGCCGTCCCGCCCGGCGCCGCCTAACGGTCGTCGTCGGTGCCGGCCCCGCCCGGCCCGAGCTCGAGGGCCTCGTGGTCGCTGGGCCAGTTGGGCTGCATGAGGTGCCACTGATCCGGAGCCTCCCGGATGAGCGCCTCCAGCTCGTCGGCGATCGCCTGGGTGACGCGGACGACGTCGGCCCGGAAGCTCGCGGTCCGCTCGATCGGGATGGGCGGGCGGACGACGCCGTGGCGCGTGTCGCCGCGGTCGTACACGCCGGTCGGCAGCAGTGGCGCCCCGGTCCGCATGGCCAGCACGGCCGGGCCGGACGGCAGCGTCGTCTTCTCCCCGAAGAACGTCACCTCGACCCCGCCGCCGGTGATGTCGCGGTCGCACAGCAGCGTGACGATGTGGCGGTCCCTGATGGCGCCCATGACCGTCTTGCCGGCGTCGGCGCCGAGGGGCACCACGTCGATGCCGATCTCCTGGCGGAAGCCGGCGAACCAGTCGTAGAGCGCCGGGGGCTCGAGCCGCTCGACCACGGCCGTCAGCCGGTGGCCCTTCACGCGGGTGAGCCAGAACGCGGACCACTCCCAGCTGCCGAGGTGCGGCAGCACGAGGATCGGGCCCTTGCCGGCGGCGATCGACTCGTCGATGTGGTGGTAGCCCTCGTGCGTCATCCCGGCATCGAGCGCGTCGGGGGACACCGCCGGCAGGCGGAACGACTCGCCGTAGTAGCGGCCGTAGGAGCGGTAGACGCCGCGGACCCGGCGGGCGAGTTCGGCGTCCGACAGGCTCGGGTCGACCCGGCGCTGGTGGCGCTCGACCATGCGGCGCCGGTCGCTCGGGCGGAGCGCCGCGAGCTCGGCCACGCGGGGCGCGAAGGCGTCGACGACCGTGCCGGGGACGCGCTGGGCCACGGCGGCCGCCAGGCGGAAGGCGGGGGTGACGAGGTCCACGGCGGCGCAGCCTAGGACGCGCCGCCGCGGGCCGGATCAGAGGCGCGAGCGGCGCTGGCTGGCGTCGCGGCGGCGCCAGGTGCGCTCGGTCGAGCGGGCCACCCGGCGGCTGCGCCAGCGGGCGGAGAGCGGCTCGACCTGCGGGACCGACGCCTGCTTCCACACGCTGAAGAAGCGCTGGCCGGCCGTGAACAGCGTCAGTACCAGCATCACCCACAGCACGGGGACGAGCAGCGACTCGAACAGCAGGCCGAACCCGAGGAACAGCAGGCGCTCGGCCCGCTCCATCAAGCCGCCGCGGGCGTCGAAGCCGAGGGCTTCGGCCTTGGCCCGCTCGTAGGACACCAGCATCGAGGCGGCCGCCACGGCCATCGGCAGGACGGCGATGCGGCCGGGCTCGGTCGACGCCAGGTACCAGGCGACGCCGCCCAGCAGCAGGGCGTCGCTGACCCTGTCGACCACCGAGTCGAAGAAGGCGCCCCGGGGGGAGGCGGTGCCGGAGGCCTTGGCCACGGCGCCGTCGAGCACGTCGGGGACGGCCGTCAGGAAGAGCAGCAGGATGCCGGCACGCAGCCAACCGTTGGCGATGGCCACGGAGGCCGCGCCGGCCATGACCAGGCCGGTGATGGTGAGTTGGTTGGCGGTGATGCCCGTGCGGCGCAGGTTGGCGCCGATGGGCTTCAGCCCGGACTCGAACGTGGACCGCCAGCGTCCGTCGAACATGGGTCTCCAAATCTCGGGGCCGGCGCCACCGTGGCCTCGTTGCCGCGCGGCGCGGCCCCGTCGAGTGCTAGCTCCAGGCTAACCACGCCTGGTCGGTGAATACGACCAAGGCCCCGAGCGCTCGGCCGCGAGCGGGCGTACGGTCCCCGGTAGGCGAGCACGGAGGAGGCCCTCATGGAGCGTTATGCCACGGATCGGATCCGCAACGTGGCCTTGGTCGGGCACGGCGGAGCCGGTAAGACCAGTTTGACCGAAGCACTACTCCACCGAGCCGGGGCATCGCCCCGGCTCGGTCGCGTCGAGGACGGGACCACCACGTCCGACTTCACGCCCGAGGAACGGAAGCGGGGCCTCTCGCTGTCCCTCGCCGTGGCGCCGTTCACGTGGCGCGACCACAAGGTGAACCTGCTCGACACGCCCGGCTACGCCGACTTCCTCGGCGACGTGGCCGCCGCCCTGCGCGTCGCCGACCTGGCGGTGTTCGTGGTGAGCGCGGTCGACGGCGTCGAGCCGCAGACCGAGGTGGCATGGCGCATGGCGGCGGACCTGCGCCTCCCCCGGCTCGTGTTCGTCAACAAACTGGACCGCGAGCGGGCGAACTACGAGGCAACCCTCGCCCAGCTGCGCGACCGGCTCGGCCCGGGGATCGCCCCGCTGGAGCTCCCGCTCGGCGAGGAGGCCGTGTTCCGCGGCATCGCCGACCTCCTCACCGACACCGCCCACGTGTACGTGGACGGCGTGCCCCACACCGAGCCGATCCCCGACGACATGGAGGAGGACGAGAAGGCCGTCCACGACACCCTGGTCGAGGGCATCGTCGTCGGCGACGACGGCCTGCTGGAGCGCTACCTCGACGGCGAGGAGCTGAGCCTCGAGGAGCTCGAGCGGGCGCTGCACGACGGCATCGCCGCGGCCAACGTGTTCCCCGTCGTGGTGGGCTCGGCCACACGTGAGGTGGGCATCGACCGGCTCGCCGACTTCCTCGTGGAGATCGGCCCGTCGCCGCTCGACCGGGTGACGACCGTGAACGCCGGCGACACCGAGGTCGACGTGGCGGCCGACCCCGACGGGCAGCCCCTGGCGTTCGTGTTCAAGACCGTGCTCGACCCCTACGTGGGCCAGGTGAGCTTGTTCCGCGTGCTGTCCGGGACCATCCACGCCGACGACCACCTGGTGAACAGCCGGACCGGGTCCGACGAGCGCCTGCACGGCCTGCTCACGGTCCGGGGGCGCGAGCAGCAGCCCGTCACCGAGGTCGTCGCCGGCGACATCGCCGCCGTGGCCAAGCTGGGCGGCACCACGACCGGCGACACGCTGGCGCCCCGCGGCACGCCGGTGACGGTCCCGCCGATCGAGCAGCCCGAGCCCGTGCTGGCCGTCGCCGTGACGGCCGCCACCCAGGGCGACGAGGACAAGCTGGCGTCCGCCCTGCACCGCCTGGTCGACGAGGACCCGGCCCTGCGCGTCGACCGGGTCGACGAGACCCACCAGACGCTGCTGCGGGGCACCGGCGAGACTCACCTCCAGGTCACGCTGGAGAAGCTGACCCGCCGCTTCGGGTGCCAGGTCACCACCGACGACGTCCGGGTGCCCTACCGCGAGACGATCACCGGCTCGGCCACGCGGGTCGAGGGCCGGCACAAGAAGCAGACCGGCGGCCACGGCCAGTTCGCGGTCGCCGTGGTCAACGTCGAGCCCCTCCCGGCCGGCGGCGGCTTCGAGTTCGTGGACAAGATCGTCGGCGGGGCGATCTCGCGCGGCTACATCCCAGCCGTGCAGAAGGGCATCGAGGAGGCCATGGCCTCGGGCGGTGCCTTCGGCTACCCGGTCGTCGACGTGCGGGTGACCCTCACCGACGGCAAGGAACACCCCGTCGACAGCTCCGAGATGGCGTTCAAGGTGGCGGGACGGCTGGCGTTCCGGGCCGCCCTCGCCCAGGCGAACCCGGTCGTGCTCGAGCCCGTCAGCCGGCTGGAGATCACGGTCCCGCTGGCACTGCAGGGCGAGGTCCTGGGCGACCTCAACTCCCGGCGGGGCCGGGTCCTCGGGACCGAGGTGGGCGAGGTGCCGGGCGAGCAGGTCCTCGTGGCGTCCGTCCCGACGGCCGAGGTCCAGCGCTACGCCGTCGACCTGCGCTCGCTCACGGGCGGGCGGGGCCGGTTCCGCCACCGCCACGACCACTACGCCCCCTTGCCCGCCCACCTCGTCGACGCCGTGCGCCGCGAGGTGAGCGAGGTGGGGTGAGCCTCAGCCCGGGAGCGTCTTCTCGACCTGGCCCACGACCTCGTCTGAGGTCGGCTCGACCATCGGGTTGAAGCGGGCGACGATGTCACCGCCGGGGCCGATCAGGAACTTCTCGAAGTTCCAGCGGATGTCGCCGGTGTGGCCGTCGTCCGCATCGGCCACGTCCACGAGCTGCTGGTAGAGCGGGTGGCGGGCCTCGCCGTTCACCTCGACCTTCTCGGTCAGCGGGAACGTGACGCCGTAGTTCGTGGAGCAGAACGTGGCGATCTCCTCGGCGCTCCCGGGCTCCTGGCCCGCGAACTGGTTGCAGGGCACGCCGAGCACCGTGAAGCCCCGGTCGGCATAGCGCTCCTGCAGCTGCTCGAGGCCCGCGTACTGGGGGGTCAGGCCGCACTGCGAGGCCACGTTGACCAGCAGGACCGCCTTGCCCTCGTAGTCGTGGAGGTCGGCGGGGCTGCCGTCGAGGGCGTTGATCGACACGTCGTAGATGGACATGGCGGCACGCTACCGACGGAGCGTGCCGGGGCTACCGCTCTCGCGCTAGACCAGCGGCATGGACCTCTCGAAGCTCACGCCGGCCGACGCCGCCGTCACCCTCCGGGGACTGGAACGGCGCTACCGGGGCCTCTTCACCGGGGTGGGCGACGACGAGACGCCGGACGACGTCGCCCACCGGCGGGTCGACGGCTGGTCCGCCATCGACCACGTTGTCGCCGCCGCCCGGGCCATCGGCGCCGCCGACCGCTCGCTCGCCAAGGTCCTGACGCTCGACACGCCGTCGCTCGACCCGGCCGACGTGGTGCCGGCCTCCCGGCCCCAGCCGATGGCGCCGACCGGCACGGTCCACGAGCGGCTGTCGGAGCTGGGCTACGAGGCGACCGCCCTCGCCGACCGCATCGGCGGGGCCTCCGCCCGGGAGTGGGCCCGCGAGGGCGTC
>DATFOS010000207.1:0-21958 GCA_035265325.1 Acidimicrobiales bacterium | reverse complement strand
CAGGTCGAGGGCGATGAGCCGCTTGTCCTTCAGGCCCTCGGGCACGTCGCCCTCGACGATGCGCCTGGCGAGGCCCTCGACGATGGCGGTCTTGCCGACGCCGGGCTCGCCGATGAGGACGGGGTTGTTCTTCGTGCGCCGGGACAGCACCTGGATGACCCGGCGGATCTCGTCGTCGCGGCCGATGACCGGGTCGAGCTTGCCCTGGCGGGCGTCGTCGGTCAGGTCGCGGCCGTAGCGCTCGAGCGCCTGGTATTGCTCCTCGGGGTTCTGCGAGGTGACGCGGTGGCTGCCGCGGACCGACCGCATCGCCGTGAGCACCTCGTCGCGGGTGACGCCGAGCCGGTCGGCCAGCGCCAGGAGCAGGTGCTCGGTGGAGAGGTACTCGTCGCGCAGCTCGGTGCGGGCGGCGTCGGCGGCGTCGAACGTCTGCTGCAGCTCGCGCCCCAGCCGCGCCTCGGACCCGTAGGCCCGGGGCAGCTTGGCGAGCGCCTCGTCGACGCGGTTGCGGAGCGACAGCGGCTCCTTCCCCAGCCGCTGGAGGATGGGGAGGGTGACGCCCTCGCCCTGGCCCAGGAGGGCGCCGAGCAGGTGGTCGGGGGTGACTTCCGGATTGGATGCCTGCTTGGCGGCCTCGACGGCCGCAGTGAAGGCCTCTTGGACCTTGAGGGTCCAGCGATTCGGGTCGAGCGCCATGACGCCACTCTACCCACCGCTAGAGGAAAGTTGACACCCCCACACTCAACTTTGGAGGGCAGCCCGAGGCGTCTATCGCGGCCCGGGCATCCCCGGCGCCGGGGGCGCCGGCGGCCACTCGCCCGAGGGCGCCTCGCCCCGGTTGCGGCGGCCGAAGCGGCGGCCGCCGTCCTCACCCGGGGGGCCGCCCTCGTACTGGTAGCCGTTCCCGTTCCCGTTGCTGGCCCCGACGCCGGCGGTCACGCCGCCCCGGCGACGGCGCGGCGCCTGGGCCAGCGCCGTGTCGTAGCGGTAGGGCTCGGTGCTGAACGTGGCGTCGGGCGACAGGCTGTTGAGCACGGTGCCTGCCAGGGGGGCGTCGACCTGGCGCAGCAGCTCGACCGCCCGGGTCAGCGCCCGCTTCGACGTCTTGTGCGCCGAGGCCACCAACAGCGAGGTGTCGACCATGCGGGCCACGACCAGCGAGTCGGTGACCGGCAGGACCGGCGGGCAGTCGATGACCACCATGTCGTAGGTCTGGCCCAGCACGTCGACCAGGCGCCGGGCCCGCTCGCCCGACAGCAGCTCGGACGGGTTGGGCGGCGGCGAGCCGGCCGGCAGGACCGAGAGGTTGGGCACCGCCGCCACCGACTGGATGGCCTGCGGCAGCGTCACGTCGCCGATCAGCACGCCGGTCAGGCCGGGCGTGAGCGGCACGTCGAGCAGCTGCTCGAGACGGGGGCGGCGCAGGTCGGCGCCGACCACGACGACCCGCTCGCCGGCCTGTGCGAAGGCGATGGCCAGGTTGACCGCCACGAACGTCTTGCCCTCCCCCGGCGACGGGCTCGTGACCTGCACGACCCGGACCTGACGCTCGAGGCTGAGGAACTTGACCGCGGTGCGCAACGAGCGGAACGCCTCGGCTGCGGGGGCGGAGGGGTGCGTGACCGTGACGACCTCCGACCCGCCGGCGTCGACCTTGGGGATGAGGCCCAGCATCGTGACGCCGGTGACCCGGTCGACGACCTCCTTGGACTTCACCGAGTCGTCGAAGTAGTCCCGCACGAAGGCCAGGGCCGCGCCGAGGAACAGGCCCAAGACGAGGCCGATCGCCAGGTTCAGCGGGATGTTGGGGCTGACCGGTGCCTCGGGCACGCCCGCATAGCTGAGGACCTGGGCGTTGCCCTCGGAGCGGGTGGCCAGGCCGAGCTGTGTGTCGGCGATGCGGCTCCGCACGGTGCCCGCCTGCGCCGAGAGGGCGTCGAGCTGCGGCTGGAGCGTCTCTCGCAGGCCCTCGAGGCGGGCGGCGTCGGCCTGGTCGAAGTCGCCGGCCTGGGCCTGGGCCTCGAGGTCGGCGATCGGCTGGCGGACCTCGTCGATGTCGGCCTGGACCCGGGCGAGGAAGTCCTCCAGCTGGTCCTGCACGGCGATGAACCGCTCCGCCTGGATGACCTCGCGCTGCCGCACGTAGGCGTTGGCGTAGACGTTGACGAGCGTCGCCGCCTGCTCGGGATCGGACGAGTTGAGCGACAGCTCGACGACCGAGCTGGTCACGTTGGGGTTCTGGCCCTGGACCGGGGTGATGTTGACCCGGTACACGTTCTCGTCGTCGAGCTCGCCGTTGTACGTGTTGGCCACGGCAACGCGGATGTCGAAGGACTCGAGGTAGGCGATCTCGGAGGCCGCCTGCCGGTCGAGGTCGTTGCTCTGCCCGAAGATGAGGACCAGGGGGTCGGCCACCGACGTCGTCTGGACCTGCGCGCGGACGCGGTACGTCGGCGCCGGGATCAGCGACACGGCGAGGGCGACGCCTACGAAGGCCAGCGTGGTGAGGATCACCAGCCACCGACGCCGAGCGATCACCCCCAGGTAGGACCGTAGGTCTGGTTCCTCCAGCTGCGGATCCATGCGGCGCGGATGGTACTCGCCATGGTTCGCCGCTGGCCATCGCTCCTATGGGGGATCGCGGTGCCGGTGTTACCGTCCGGGGATCGCGCTCGACTCGCCGCCGCTCCCCGCGCCCGCGGGTGCCGCCGTGCGCCCCCGGCGGCGCACGAACATCGCCTTGACCTTCGCCGTCCTGGGCCTGATGTTGATGGGCTTCAACAGGACGCGCATCGCCGACTGGCCGCTGTCCGACCTGGCGTTCCTCGTGGCGTTTGCCTTCATGCTCGCCGACGTGCTGGGCGGGCGCGAGGCGCAGCTCGCCCCCAAGCGGGCCCGGCGGACGTCGCCGGGGGTGCTCGTCGGCATCCTCCTGCTGCTCACGGCCGGAACCCTGTCGGCGTTGCAGTCGTGGGACCCGGGCCGCTCCTTGGCGGTCACCCTCCGCTTCGCCTGGATCTTCCTCGGCATGTTCTGGGTCATCCGCGCCCTGGCCCGGGACCGCGACTCGCTGGCGCGGCTGCTGACGGGCTGGCGGATCTGCATCGTGTTCAACGCGCTGGTGGCCATTTCCGGCCAGCTCGGCCTCACCAGCTTCTCCGTCGAGAACTCGGAGAATCGCCAGACCGCGTTCTTCGAGCAGCCCAACGAGCTCGCCGGCCTCCTCGTCATCGGCCTGCCGCTGTTCCTGCTGGGGGTTCCCCGCCGGCGCGAGTACCGCACCGACGGGCGCGAGCTGCTGTCGCGCGCCGTCCCGATCGGGCTGGTCTTCTACGCCATCGCCACGACCGGGTCGATGAGCGGCCTGCTCGGAGGCCTGGCCGGTGTGGTGGCCATGCTGGTCGCGGGCGGCTGGCGCCACGTCCGCCGGCCCGGGCGGGCGTGGACCTCCCCGCTGCTGCCCATGCTGGTCGCCTTCGGAGTCGTGGCCGGCCTGTTCGCGCTGTTCACCAGCGACCTGCCGGTCGTCGAGCGGTTCGACCGCTTCACGTCCGGAGACCAGTACGTGCAGGGCAGCGTCGACAGCCGCGAGACGCGCAACGAGGAGGTCATCCAGCGCTTCGACGAGTCGCTGGTGGTGGGTCAGGGCTTCGGCAGCTACGACCTCAACGACCCCGGCGCCGCGGACGCCGCCGGCGTCCACAACATGTTCTTCCGCTTCATCTTCCAGGCCGGGCTGCCCGGCCTGGTCGGCGTGCTGATGATCATCGGGTTCGCGTTGCAGCAGTGCATCCGCCTGCTGCGCAACACCAGGCACTCCAGCCTGCACGCCACCGCCGTGGCGCTGACGGCTGCGCTGGTGAGCGCCAACACGTTCGCCATGTTCCAGCCCACCGAGTACCAGCGGTACTACTGGATGTCCGTGGCGATGATCGGCGCGCTGTGGTCGCTGCGACGTGAGGAGATGCGCGTCGTCTGGGAGCAGCGCCAGGCCGAGGTGGCGGAGATCGCCCGCCTCCCCGCCCGGGGCGAGCCCGGCCGCAACGGCTCGACCGGGCCGCCCGCCGTCGAGACGCGCTAGCGGGCGCGCCGGCCGGCCGGCAGCGGCACGAGCTCGACATCGGCCACCAGCTGGTCGAGCCGCCCGAGCAGGTTCCGCGCCCAGCGGTCCGGCGAGTACTGGGCGGCCAGCGCTGCGCTGCCCTCACCCATCGCCCGCCGCTCGTCGTCGGAGGCGGTGCTGATCCGGGCCAACGCCACAGCCACCGCCTCGGCGCTGTCCGGGCTCATGACCACGCCGTTGTACCCGTCGAGGACGAGCCGGGTGGCGGCCCCGCACACCCACGTGCACACGACCGGGAGGGCCGCCGCGGTGGCCTCGTGGATCACCACGGCCCAAGGCTCGAACCGGCTCGTCACCACGAGGCACCCTGCCCGGGCGAACGTGTCGGGCATGTCGGACGGCTGGACGAAGCCGAGCAGCTCGACGCCCTCGACGCCGATCAGGTGGTGGGCCTCGGGGCCGGTGCCGGCGACGATCAGGGGCCACGGGTCGGCCGCCCGCCTGCGGTAGCGGGCGTAGCCGTCCGCCAGCACGTCGATGGCCTTGTCCGGGACCAGCCGGCCCACGTAGAGGAAGGCCTCCGGCGGCAGCTCGCCCTTCCGCTCCCGCGCCACCTCGCCGAAGCGGGCGACGTCGGCCGTGTTCATGCCCCAGATGAGCTGCTCGTGGGTGAAGCCGAGGCGACGGGCGAACTCGGCCTGCCGTTCCCCCGCCACCAACGCCACGTCGTAGGTCGGCCGGACGACCCAGCGCGAGATCGCCACGCCGGCCCACTGCTTGCGGGTGCCCCACCACTGGTTGTCCATGCACAGGACCCGCAGGGCGCGTCCCCGCCAGCGGCGGGCGATGCGGCGGTAGGCGCCGAAGTTCCAGGAGATGACGAGCATGGCGTCGGGAGAGAACTCGTCGAGCAGGTGTTCGATGTCGGCCTCGTCGGGCGCCCCCGACCAGGCGTGGGCGCGCAGGCCCTGGGTCAGCGCCTCGGCCTTGAACGGCGCCTCGGCCGACGCCACCTCGTGGAACACCATCAGCTCGACGCCGTGGTCCAGCAGGGCCGTCAGCTCGGCGGACACGTAGCCCGACATCTGGCCCCACAGCACCGCCACCCGCACCGGTGGCCGGCGCCGCGGTGGTGGGGGGACGGGCGTGTCGTCGGTGTCGGTCACTTGCGCGCTCCCCGGCTCGCTCGGGCGGGCGGCGGGCCCGGAACGGCGGGCGCCGCCGCCGCAGATGATGCCTCGGCCGGAGGCGGTGCCGCGCCGGGGTCGGCGCCGTCCGTGAGGCCCGGGTGCCGGGCGCGGTGGCGCAGGGCGGCCAGGAAGATCGTCCACCAGATGGCGGCCATGACCAGGTTCCCCGCCGCGAAGCCGTAGGAATAGCCGACCGCCCCGCCCACGACGGCCCCGCCCAGGGCGCAGGCGACCTCGGGCGGCAGGCTCCACAGGCGGGCGCGCAGGCTGTGGCGGGCGGCGCCCAGCGAGCGCAGCCCCGCGAAGGCGCCCGTGGCGGCGGACCCGGCGATGACGGCCAGCCCGGTCGGGACCATCAGCTCCTCGGCCTCGCGCCAGGTGTCGCCGAACACCGCCGTGCCCCATGCATCGGGCAGGAACACGCCGACGAGGGCCCACAGTGCGGCGCCGGTCGTGACCACCGCGCTGGCCACGAGCATGAAGTGCAGCAACTTTGCGGGCTCGTCCCGCTTGCGGGCGCCGTCGGGCACGAGGGCCAGGTAGATGCCGGCATACAGCGTGTTGAGCGGGCCGTAGAACGTCTGGGCCGCTCGCACGGCGCCGAGGGCCGGCAGGCCGGCGATCGCCCCCAGCGCCAACTGGACGACCTGGCCCGCCGCACGCGCCGACACCGACTCGGCCAGGAACGCCCCGGCCATCTCCCGGTGGCTGCGCGCCCACCGGCGGGCGTCGCCGCGCCACGGGACATCCATCGTCGCGATCGCAACGGCCAGCCCCGCGATGCCGGCGACCCCCCAGGCCGCCACGAACCAGGCGGCCGAGGCGTCCCCGGGCGCCACGACCACGAGCACCGCCACGCCGGCCAGCCAGACGCCGTCGCTGGCCAGCGCCAGGTGGGGGCGGTCCACGACGGCGACGTGGCGGAGGGCGTCCTGGGCGCCGAGGAAGGGGAACACGAGTGCGAGCGCCAGGAGCGCGGCGGCCGCGTCGCCGCCGACCGCCAGGGCCGCCACCGCCATCACCGACGAGGCGAGCACGGACGCCGCCAGCGACGCCCGCAACAGGTCCCCGGCCGCGGTCGCCCGGGCCGCGCCCGTGTCGGTCGAGTGGGCGGACAGGTAGGGCTCGCCCACCGTGGCCCGGACCGCCACCGAGGCCAGCTGGTACGCCACCAGCGCCACGGAGAACGCCCCGAACTCGTCGCGTGTGACGTGCCCCGCCACGATGATCGTGACGACGACGTTGCTCAGGCTCGACACCGCCTGGTCGGCCATCACCAGCGACCGTCGAGCGTCGAGCGCCCGCCACGGTCGTCGGGCCGGCGTCATGCGGTCAGTGTCGTGCGTCGCACCGCGGTGACGCACGTGTGGGGCCCCGCTGCCGGGCGGGGCCTCAAGGCCCTACGAGGCTGGCCGCCACTTGGTCGTGGACCCAGGCGTAGGTGGCGGCCAGCCCGTCCTGCAGCGTGGTGGTGGGTTCCCAGCCGAGCAGGGCCCGGACCTTGGTGTTGTCGCTGTTGCGGCCCCGGACGCCCTGGGGGGCGTCGAGGACGTACTCGCGTTTGAGTTGCACGCCGGCGATGTCGGAGACCATGTCGACCAGCTCGTTGATGGTGACCAGTTGGCTGGAGCCGATGTTGAGGGGTTCCGCCACGTCGCTGGCCGTGAGCCGCAGCGTGCCGTCCAGGCAGTCGTCGATGTAGGTGAAGCTCCGCGTCTGCTGGCCGTCGCCCCAGATCTCGATGCGGCGGTCGTTGGTCAGCTTGGCGGTGGCGACCTTGCGGCAGATGGCGGCCGGAGCCTTCTCCCGGCCGCCGGCCCAGGTGCCATGCGGGCCGTAGACGTTGTGGTAGCGGGCCACCCGCGTGGCGATGCCGAAGTCCTCGGCGAAGTGGCGGGCCATGCGCTCGCTGAAGAGCTTCTCCCAGCCGTAGCCGTCCTCGGGCATGGCCGGGTAGGCGTCGTCCTCCCGGAGGGGCTCGACCTCGGGGCTCGATTGCTTGCCGGCGGCGTAGACGCACGCGGAGGAGGAGTAGAAGAACCGCTCGACGCCGGCCTCGCGGGCGGCCATCAGCACGTGGGTGGAGACCAGCACCGAGAGCATGCACATGGCCTTGTTGTTCTCGATGAAGCCCATGCCGCCCATGTCGGCGGCCAGGTTGAACACCGTGTCGGTGCCCCGGGTGGCCCGGCGGGCCTCGTCGATGCCCTCCAGGTTGGCCACCACGTTCTCCACGTCGGGGAACGCCTGGTACCACTCGTCGACCGGCTTCACGTCGACGGCGCGGATCGACGCCACGCCCTCGTCCCGCAAACGCCGCACCAGGTGACCGCCGATGAAGCCCCCGGCACCGGTCACGAGCACTCTCTGCATCGCCTAGTCCCCTCTGGTGGAGCCCGTCGTCGAGCCCGAGCGACCGAGAGCGACGTCGATCACTCCCTCGAAGCGGTCGGTGATGGTGACGGTGTCGAAGACCGACTCGGCGTAGGAGCGGCCGTTGGTGCCGGCCACCTGGCGCCGCTCGGCGTCGATGCGGAACTGCTTGGCGGCGACCAGGAAGGCCTCGGGGTCGTCGGGAGGCACGACGGCACCCGCGCCCGCCTTCTCGATCGTGCGGGCGGCCAGGTTGGCGGGCGGGATGGCGGCGAGGATCGGCCGCCCGGCGCACAGGTACGACAGCACCTTGGACGGCACCGAGAACGTGCCGGCGGCCGGCTCGAGCAGCGCGATCAGCGTGTCGGCGGCGCCGAGGATGTCGGGATAGTCCTCGATCGGCTGGAACGGCAGGAGCCGCAGGTTGGCCAGCGGCCGCTCGGCCAGCATCTCGCGCAGGCGGGTCTCGCCCATGCCCTGCGAGATGACCACGACGTCGGCGTCGCCCTCGTGCTGCTCGGCCAGGGCGTAGAGCACCTCGGGCCGATGCTTGAGGCCCAACGTGCCGGAGTAGAGGAAGACGTAGCGGTCGCCCATACCCATCCGCCGCCGCCAGGCGTTGTCGCGGGGTCGCTGGGGCAGGTCGGACAGCGGCGCCCAGTTCTCGATGACCGTGCGGCGGTCGGCGGCGACCCCGCAGCCGTCGAGCATGGGCACGAAGTCGGGGGTGATCGACACCACGGCGTCGGCCCGGCGCAGCAGCGCCCGCTCGACCATCTCGAAGCCGGCGCCCAGGGCCTTGCCTGCGGTGCCCGCCCGTTTCTCGGCCTCGCGACGCATGGCGACACCGTGCAGGTCCTGCAGCCAGAACACCCACGGGACGCCCTTGCGGGCGCACCACGCGGCCGTGACGGCCTTGGCCACCAGCGGCACGTTGCAGGCCAGCATGACGTCGGGGCGGAAGGCGTCCGCCACGGCGTCGAAGCGACGGGCGTAGCCCACCTCCTGCTTGAACCGGCGCGACGCCGAGTAGCGGTCGAACGTGCCACCGGTCGGCAGCCCCACGACCGTGAGGTTCGGCAGGTCCCGCGTGTCGAAGGCGCCCTTGCCACTGGTGTAGCCCACGCAGTGGACGTGCTGGACCGTGTGCCCCCGCCGGGCCAGTGCCCGGCTGAGGTCGACCTGGAAGGGGTGCCCCGCGAAGTCGTGCACCAGGATGCGCAGGCGGCGCCCGGTCCCCCCGGCGAGCGCGGCTGCATCGACGGCCGCCGCGACGGCGTCGGGTTCCGGGGCCTCGTCGCCCCTGGCCGTGTGGGCCCTTTCGGCCACGTCGACCGCTCCGGCCGGCTCGATCAGTTCGGTCCCCCTGTTGTCCCCAGAGCCACAGACAAAGCCTGCGTCAGGATCACGGAGCCACATGGACAGTCTCTCCCCGGCGTCCAGCTGCTCTTTTTCGTTACGACGGACTAAATAACGAGCGATGAGCGTCGATCAACACGACGTTGCGGCCTTGAATGGGTTCCCCCAGCGGAGCCCCCAGGCACGATCCCGGCTTCTTGTTACCCCACAGTAAGGTGCGAACAGACATCCCGTCCAGGGCTTGAGGCCGACAGCGTAAGGCATCAACGCACGAGCTCCAACGGTGCCTACCTTCCGTCGCCCGTTGCCGGCGCAGCGTGGCGGCGACAGCCCCGGTCTGGACGGGCCTCCGAAGGTCGCTAACTTAGGGCACGTCCCCGGCCAGGGCGGGCCGGGAACGGTGAAGTTGGGGAGGCAATCGTGGGCACCGCTGTTGGGCCACGGGTCGCTGCTGACGGGACGGGAGCACCACGGGCGCGGCGTCGCCCCACCTGGGTCCACAGGCAGGTGCTGCTCCTCGTGGGCCTCGACGCCCTCGCCGCCACCGCGGCCTCGGCCCTCGCCCCGTTCGTCCGCTTCGGCCGGGAGCCGACCGAGCTGCTGGTGCGCTCGGTCAGCATCCCGTACGCCTGGCTCGCCGTCGCCATCGTGCCGACCTGGCTCCTCGTGCTCGGGCTCACCCACTGCTACGACATCGGCCCGTTCGGCACCGGCGTGCGGCTGCGCCTGGTGGTCCGGGCGGGGGCCAACTTCCTCGCCACGATGGCCGTGGCCTACTTCGTGCTCCAGGTCGAGAACCTCCGCCGGGGTTACCTGACCGCCGCCCTGGCGCTCGCCGTGCTGTTCACGCTGGGGTTTCGGGTGCTCGCCGCCCGCGGGCTGCGCGAGCGCCGGCGGCGCGGCGAGGCCGTTCGCCGGGCGCTGATCGTCGGCTCGCGACCCACGGTGGCCGCCGTGGTGCGCCGCCTCGGGCTGCGCCGGGGGTCCGAGCTGCTGCCCGTCGGCGCCTGCGTCCCCGACCCCGACCATTCGTTGGTGGTCAACGGGCGCGAGCTCCCGGTCCACGGGACGATCGACGACGTGCTGGCGGCGACCGAGGCGTCGCAGGCCGACGCCGTCGTGCTGACCGGCAGCCTCGCCCACGGGCGGGTCCAGCGGCTCACGTGGGCCCTCGAGGGAACGGGCGTCGACGTGTTCGTCGTCCCCGCCCTGGCCCACCACGCCGTCGAGCTCGACGTCCGCCCGGTGGCCGGCCTGCCCCTCGTCTACGTCGACCAGGGCCGCGACGCCAAGCGCGACGAGTTCGCCGTTCCCGGCACCCGCAGGACCACCGCCCGTCCGCCGGCCATCCCGACGGCGGTCCCCGCCGCGGCCGTCCCGGCCAACGGGACGACGGCGATCACGCCGAACGGGGCTCCCACCGTTCCGGCGAACGGGACGACCGGTCCGGCCGCCGGGAACGGTTCCGAGGACGGTGCCGGTGCGAACGGCACGCCGGCGTACGGCACGCCGGGGGTCAACGGGACGCCCGCCTACGGCACTCCGGTGGCGAACGGCATTCCGGTGGCCAACGGCACACCCGTGGCCAACGGCACACCCGCCAACGGCACACCCGTGGCCAACGGGACGCCCGCCCGCGGCACGGCGGCGGTGGCGCCACTGCGCCCGACGGCGCCCCACGGCTACCCCTCAAGCACGAAGAGGCCCAAGAACGGCGGCGGCAACGCCGCCCGGCGGGCCCCGGTCGACGGCGCCCCTCGGCGCTGAGGGGACCGCCGGTCGGCGTCAGTCGGACGACCGGCGCCGGCGCTCGTAGGGCACGAGCGCCTGGTGCAGCGGGACCAGGTCGCGCCGGTACTGGCGGTGCGTCTCGGCCACGGCCTCGGCGGCCTTCCGGCGCGCGTCGGCCAGCTGCGAGCGCAGGACGGCCACCTCGGACTCGAGGGCGAGCACCCGCTCGACGCCGGCAAGGTTGAGACCATCGTTGGTCAGCTCCTGGATGCGACGCAGGACGGCGATGTCGGCGTCGCTGTAGCGCCGGGAGCCGCCGGCCGTGCGGGCGGGGTCGACCAGTCCCTTACGCTCGTAGATGCGGAGGGTCTGGGGGTGGACGCCGGCGAGCTCGGCGGCCACCGAGATGACGTAGAGGGCTCGTGTGCGGTGGTCCATGCTCCTCACACCCCGAAGTGGTCACGGGGCGACGCCCCGTCGGACGCGGCGGCCAGGGCCTCGACCGCCTTCCGCTCGGTCGCTGTCAGCTTCTGCGGGACGGCCACCTCGACGGTGACCAGCAGGTCGCCGCTCCCCTTGGGCGTCGACACGCCGCGGCCCCGGACCCGGAACCGCTTGCCCGGGCGTGTGCCGGCCGGGATGCGCAGCTTGACCGGGCCGCCCTCGAGCGTCGGCACCGCGATGTCGGCGCCCAGCGCGGCCTCGGGAAACGTGATCGGCACGTGCAGCGTCAGGTTGCGCCCCTCGCGCCCGAAGAGCGGGTGGGGCGTCACCGACACCGTGACGTAGAGGTCGCCGGCGGGGCCGCCGTTGCGGCCGGGGCCGCCCCGGCCCCGCAGGCGGATGCGCTGCCCGTCCTCGACGCCGGCGGGCAGCCGGACCTTGACCTCGCGGGGCCGGTGCTCGACCCCGGAGCCGTTGCATGTCGGGCAGGGGTCGTCGACCTGGTAGCCCCGACCGGCGCAGGCCGGGCACGGCTGGCTGAAGCTGAACAGCCCCTGGTTGGAGTCGAGGACGCCCCGGCCGTGGCACTCGGGGCACTCGCGCGGCGCCGTGCCGGGACGCGCCCCGCTGCCGTGGCACGTCGAGCAGGACGCCTCGCTGGTGAGGTGGATCGTCGTGGTGAGGCCGCGGGCGGCGTCCTCGAACGACATGTGCAGGGAGGCCTCGAGGTCCTGCCCGCGGTGGGGGCCGGTGCGCTGGCGGGCGGCCCCACCGCCGCGGCCTCGGCGGCCGAACAGGCCCCCGAGGACGTCGCCGATGTCGCCGATGTCGTCGAAGCGGAACCCGCCGGCGGGGCCGGCCCCGCCCCCGGCGCCGGGGAACCCGCCCGCCATGGGGCCGAGCCGGCGGACCTCGTCGTACTCCTTGCGCTTGTCGGGGTCGCCGACAACGTCGTACGCGGCCGACACCTCCTTGAAGCGCTCCTCGGCGGCCTTGTCGCCCGGGTTCTGGTCGGGGTGGTACTGCCGCGACAGCTTGCGGTACGCGCTCTTGATGTCCTTCGGGGTGGCGGTGTCGCTCACCCCGAGGACCCGGTAATAGTCCTTCTCGAACCACTCACGCTGGGCCGCCATCGCTACCTCAGTCGGTGACCTTGACCATCGCCGGTCGCAGCACGCGCCCGCGCCACCGGTACCCGCTGCGCATCGTCTCGGCGACGACCTGGGCGCCGCCCTCACCGGGCACGTGCATCACGGCGTCGGCCTCGGCCGGGTCGAAGGGGCCGCCGGCCGGGTCGATGCGCTCGAGGCCCTCCTTCTCGAGGGCGCGGTACAGCGCGGTGGCGATGGGCTCGACGGCGTCGCCGGACCCGTGGGCGATGGCGGCGTCGCAGGCGTCGAGCACGGGCAGCAGCCCCTCGACGAGGTTGCCGAGGCTGCGGACGAGCGCGTCGTCCTGCCGCTTCTGGCTCTGCTTGCGGAAGTTCTCGAAGTCGGCATGCGTGCGGCGGTAGGCGTCGAGGAACTGCTCGCGCTCGGCGAGCAGCAGCTCGAGGTCGACCTCCACCGCCTCGGCGGCTGCGTCGACGGCGGCGTCGTTCACCGCACCGTCGTCCACCGCACCGTCGGCCGACCCGCCGGGCCCGTCGGAAGACGGGCCCGGGGCGGCCTGGTAGGCGTCGTCGCGAGGGGTCTCGCTCACTTGCCCTCGTCGTCGACGATCTCGGCGTCGACGACCTCGTCGTCGGCCGGCTGGCCCGTGGAGGAGCCACCCTCGGCGGCCTGCGACTCCTGCGCGGCCGCCTCGTACAGCTTCTGGGTGAAGCCCTGGCTCGCCGACATCAGCGAGTCGGTGGCGGTCCGGATGGCCTCCACGTCGCTGCCGCCGAGGGCGGTCTTGAGCTCGGCCAGCTTGTCCTCGACGGCCTGCTTCTGGTCGCCCGAGATCTTGTCGCCCTGGTCACGCAGGAGCTTCTCGGTCTGGTAGACGAGGTTCTCGGCCGTGTTGCGGACGTCGGCCTCCTCCTTGCGGCGCCGGTCCTCCTCGGCGTGCTGCTCGGCGTCGCGCACCATGCGCTCGATGTCGTCCTTGGCCAGCGAGGACTGGCCGGTGATCGTCATCGACTGCTCCTTGTTGGTCGCCCGGTCCTTGGCGGCGACGTGGACGATGCCGTTGGCGTCGATGTCGAAGGTGACCTCGATCTGCGGCACGCCCCGGGGCGCCGGGGGCAGGTCGACGAGCTGGAACTTGCCGAGCGTCTTGTTGAACTGCGCCATCTCGCGCTCGCCCTGGAGGACGTGGATCTCGACGGAGGGCTGCATGTCCTCCGCGGTCGTGAAGACCTCGGTGCGCCGCGTCGGGATCGTGGTGTTGCGCTCGATGAGCTTGGTCATCACGCCGCCCTTGGTCTCGATGCCGAGGGACAGCGGGGTGACGTCCAGGAGCAGGACGTCCTTGACCTCGCCCTTGAGGACGCCGGCCTGGATGGCGGCACCGACGGCGACGACCTCGTCCGGGTTGACGCCCTTGTGCGGCTCCTTGCCCGTCATCTCGCGGACCAGCTCGACCACGGCCGGCATGCGGGTCGACCCGCCGACGAGCACGACGTGGTCGATCTCGCTCTTGGCCAGCCCGGCGTCCTTGATGGCCTGCTCGAACGGGGAGCGGCAGCGGTCGAGGAGTCCGGACGTCAGCTCCTGGAACTTGGAGCGGGACAGCGACTCGTCGAGGTGCAGCGGGCCCTCGTTGGTGGCCGTGATGAACGGCAGGTTGATCTGCGTCTGCTGGACCTGCGACAGCTCGATCTTGGCCTTCTCCGCCGCCTCCTTGAGGCGCTGGACGGCCATGTTGTCGGCCGACAGGTCGACGCCGTGGGCGGCCTTGAACTGCTGGACCAGCCAGTCCATGACCTTCTGGTCCCAGTCGTCGCCGCCGAGGTGCGTGTCGCCATGCGTCGACTTGACCTCGAACACGCCGTCGCCGATCTCGAGGACCGACACGTCGAACGTGCCGCCGCCCAGGTCGAAGACGAGGACGGTCTGGTCGGACGCGCCCTCCTTGTCGAGCCCGTAGGCCAGCGCGGCCGCCGTGGGCTCGTTGATGATGCGCAGCACCTCGAGCCCGGCGATCTGGCCGGCCTCCTTGGTGGCGGTCCGCTGGGCGTCGTCGAAGTACGCCGGGACCGTGATGACCGCCTGCGTGACGGTGTCGCCCAGGTAGGACTCGGCGTCACGCTTCAGCTTCTGCAGCGTGCGGGCCGAGATCTCCTGGCTGTTGTAGGGCTTCCCGTCGATCTCGATCTTCCACGTCGTGCCCATGTGGCGCTTGACGGAACGGATCGTGCGATCGGGGTTGGTGATGGCCTGACGCTTCGCCACCTCACCCACCAGCACCTCGCCGCCCTTGGAGAAGGCGACGACGGAGGGCGTCGTGCGTGACCCCTCGGAGTTGGGGATGACCACCGGGTCGCCTGCCTCGAGCACGGCGACGACGGAGTTGGTGGTGCCGAGGTCGATGCCGACGGCCTTGGGCATAGGGTCTGCCTCCTGGACGATGTCCTGGGGTCCTTCTTTGAACTCGCCCCAGGATAAAAGTTGAGTCACCCGTTGGCAACCTTGTCCGTCCCAGTCCGTCCGTCCCGTCCGCCGGCGACGCCGTCCGTGCCGCCGCCCACCGACCCGCCCGGGGCCTGACCGACCACCGCCCGCCGACCGGCCGTCACGGGAGACGGTCCCGGCGGTCCCGGCCCGGCACTATCTTCGGCTCGGTCCGCCCGGCCCAGGGCGGCCACGCCGGGGAAGGGGGTTGGGATCGTGGACGACGACGGCCCGCTCATCCACGACCCCGCCGCCCGTCTCGGGAGCCGCAACCTGGGCGGCCCCGACGGCCTCGAGCGCCTGGGCGGGGCCGAGGCGCTCGGCGAGGAGGCTGGCCCGCACCACGCCTCGTCGATCGCCACCGACACCGCTCCGGCCTCGTCGCCCGCCGACGAGGCCCGCGAGGCCGGCTCGGAGGCGTCCGAAGCAGCGGTGACCGCCAGCCGGAGCGCGGCAGTCGCCCCCGCCGGTCCGGGGAACCGCTCCGCCCTCGTGGCGGCCGGTGTCCTGCTGGCGTTCGGGCTCGTCGTCGCCCTCGGGGTCGTCCTGCGGGACGAGTCGGACGGCGCCACCGACGCGGCCGGCCGGGGCGGCGACACCGACACGGCCGGCAACGACGACGCCACGACCGCCACGACCGCCGACGGCCCGCGGGCCACGGTCCCGTCCACGACCGCCACGACGGCGCGGGCATCCCGGGCCCCGGCCGAGGGCGACTGCGCCTGGCCCGACCCCGTCGCCGCCACCCGGGGCGCCTACCTGTCGCTCGCCTGCAACGACCCCCGGGCCACCGTCCGCCTGGAACGGGCGCTGCCGTCCCCGCCCCCGGCCGGCGCCCACTGCCCGGTGGGCACCGACGTCGTGCTCGACATCCCCGCCGCCACCGGCCAGAGGCCGGCGGTCTGGTGCATGCGCAACGTCCGCCCGCCCCATCCCGGCGACGCCGGCCGGGGCGGCGGCGAGCTGCTCGTCGGCGACTGCCTGGCCACCCAGCCCGGCGGTCGCTCGGCCGAGGTGCCGTGCGACGGCTCGGCCGGCGCGGCGCCCGAGTACGTCGTGCGGGCCGTCCCCGACCCGATGGGCGCCTGCCCGCCCGGGTCGGTGGGCTCGATCACGGTCGAGGTGCCGCTGCCCGGTACCTACTGCGTCGGCTACGCCTGACGGCGAGGCGGGCGAGGCGGGCCCGGCGCGCCGGGCCGCGGCTGGGCCGGCCCGGGTCAGCGGGCGGCGGGCGAGGCGCGCCGGGCCGCGGCTGGGCCGGGCCGGGTCAGCCGGCAGCGGGGGCCGGCAGCTCGGCGCCGGCCGAGCGCAGGAAGTTGCGCAGCAGGTCGTGGCCGCCCACGGTGAGGATCGACTCGGGGTGGAACTGCACGCCCTCGATCGGCAGCTCGCGGTGGCGCAGTCCCATGACCACACCGTCGTCGGTCCACGCCGTGACCTCGAGCGCGTCGGGCACCGAGTCGGGCCGGACGACCAGGCTGTGGTAGCGCGTGGCCTCGAACGGGTCGGGCAGCCCGGCGAACACGCCCACGCCGGCGTGGCGGACCAGCGACGTCTTACCGTGCATCAGCGCGGGCGCGCGCACGACCTCGCCGCCGAACACCTGGCCGATGCACTGGTGGCCGAGGCACACGCCGAGGACCGGCCGGTCGGCGCCGAGGCGGCGGATGGCCTCGTTCGAGAGCCCTGCGTCCTCCGGACGGCCCGGGCCGGGCGAGACCAGCACGGCGTCGGGCGCCAGTTGCACGGCCTCGTCGAGGGTCAGTTCGTCGTGGCGGTACACGAGCGGCTCGGCGCCCAGCTCGCCCAGGTACTGGACGAGGTTGTAGACGAAGCTGTCGTAGTTGTCGATGACCAGGACCCGCGTCGGCACCCGGGCAGGCTAACCCCGGGCTCCCGCCGGGCCGCCGGGCATTAGTCCCCCGCGACGGCGGTCGCGCCCGGGAAGAGGCCCGCATCGGCGAGGTCGTCGTCGGTCGGCGGCATTTCGCCCTCGCCCACGATGTCGATGTCGAGGCCCAGGGCGTCCTCGAGCAGGCCGATCCGCTGCCGGGCGGCGTAGAGGTCGAGCCCGATCTCGGCACCCGGCGCTGCCCGCACCTCGATGACGAGGCGGCCGTCCTCGTCGGGCCGGCTGCGCAGGCCGGCCACCTTCTGGGCGTGGTTGCGGTCGAGCCCGACGGCGACGCGCAGCAGGCCGGCGAGCGTGCGCACCCGGTCCTGGTCCGCCACGGAGAGCAGCCCGAACTCGAGGTGCCGCTTCCGGGGCCCCGACTTGCGGTGGTACCGGGCGACCTGGGCGACCAGCTCGATCTCGCGATCGGTGAAGCCCGTGAGGTGCTCGCTGTTCCGGATCACGTAGTAGCTGTGCTTGTGGTGCCCGGCGTGGGAGACGTAGAGGCCCACGTTGGCGAGCAGCGCGCCCGCCTCGAGCAGCTCGCGGTCGGCGGGGCCGAGCCCGTGGCGGGAGGCGGTGGCGTCGAACAGCTCGAGCGCCAGGTGGGCGACCCACTCGGAGTGGGCGACGTCCTCGTCCATGAGGTCGGCCAGGTGCTGGACGCCGCGCTTGCGCAGGTCGGCCAGGTGGTCGAGCGTGCCCCCCGACCGGCGGTTCCACGTGTCGAGCAGCACGCCCTCGCGCAGCGCGTAGTCGGAAAACGTCAGCTCCTCGACGCCGAGCTCGGCGCACGCCTGCTCGAGGATCAGCGCGCCTCCCAGGATGATGTCGGCCCGCTTGGGATCGAGGCCGGGCGTCTTGGCCCGCCCCTTCTCGGTGGGGTCCTTCAGCAGGCGCTTCACCACGCCGTCGATCTCGTCGCGGGTTACGACCAGGTTCTTCAGTGTCTTCGGCGCCGGCCCGTCGGACCGCGCCGAGATCATCTGGAAGACGGCACCGATCGTGCCGGAGCTGCCCACGGCCAGCTCGAACCCCAGCCGGCGGACCTCGCGCCGGACCGGCGCCAGCGTGTCGCGGATGTCGGCGCGGCAGGCGTCCGCCGCCCTGGCCATCGCCTTGGGCGTCGGCTTGGTGTCCGCGAAGTAGCGCAGGGTCATGCGGATCGCGCCGAGCTTGAGGCTGCGGGCGTAGAGCAGGTCACCCTTGCGCCCCACCACGAACTCGGTCGAGCCGCCGCCGAGGTCGCACACCAGCATCTGCCGGTCGAACGACGGGACCGCCTGGAGGACGCCGAGGTGGATGAGCCGCGCCTCCTCGAAGCCGGAGATGACCTCGACATCGACGCCGGCCTCCTGCTTCGCCCGCCGGATGAAGACACCCTGGTTGGCCGCCTCGCGCACCGCCGAGGTGGCCACCGCTCGCAGCTCGGCCCCGTGGATCGCGGCCACCTGCCGGAAGCGGTCGAGCGCCTCGACGCCCCGGTCCATGGCGGCGTCGGTCATCTCCTTCATGTCACCGGCCGACGAGCCCAGGCGGACCATCTCGCGCTCGCGCTCGAGCACCTCGAACCGTTCGCGCTCGACCCTGGCCACGACGAGGTGGACCGAGTTCGTACCGATGTCGACAGCGGCCAACACCGCCGGCTGGCCGTTCTGCGTGGGGGTCACACCCCTGATCATGCCCGTCGCTCCGGAGGAGGTAACCGGCCTCGGCGCGATCACCTACCCTCCCCGCATGGCCAAGCCCGCCAAGCGCAAGGTGCCCGGGGGACGCGTGACGCCGAAGGGCACCACCCCCGAGGCCACGACGCGCAGCCGACCGACGAGCTCGACCCGCTACACGCCGCCGGCGCCGCGCCACGACCTACCGAGTCCGATGTGGGTCCCGATGCTGATGTTCACGCTGCTCGGCGTCGGGTTCGTCGTGATCCTGCTGAACTACCTCGACGTGCTCCCCGGCGGCACGAGCAACGCCTACCTGGGCATCGGCTTGGCGGCGATCTGTGGAGGGATCATCACCGCGACCCAATACCGCTGAGAGTGGCGGACGATCTCCTGTCACCTAAAAACCCGTGATGGTCGGGGACGGAGAGTGGGACCGGTGTTGACCCCCAGGTCAACGAAGTTACATTCGTGCAACTACCCCCAGATTTGTCCACAACCTGTGGGAAACCCCGGCTACTCGATCGGGGCCACGAGGTCCATGTCCTCCTGGCAGTGACGTGGCGGCTCGGGCACCTCGTCGTTGGCGCTCGTCATGCGCACCTCGGTGCCGCACAGCGAGCACCGGAACAGGATCTTGACCTTGCGCAGCTCGCCGGGGGGCGGGGGCGGCGGCAGCGGCGTCGCCAGGCTGCGTAGCACGGCGAAGCCCGCCTTGAGGATGAGCCACATCACCACCACGGCCATCACGATCGCCACCGCGCTCCGGCCCGTGATGAGCCACGCCACCACGCCGGCCAGGGCGAGGCCGACGAGGGTCCACGGCGAGGGGCGGGGGGGACGACGCACAGCGCCATCGTAGGGCCCGGCCCCGCCCCCACCTCCTCGGCGGGGACGGGTCGGCGGGGCCGGTAGGCAGGCGGACTCAGCGGGCGGGCGTGTTCGCGGTGGCGACGTAGGGCCGGCAGGCCATCCCGCGCAGTCCCGGGCACGGCGCGGTGGCGGCGTCGGGGGCATCGAGCCCCTCCAGCACCGGCAGGACCAGCGCAGAGGCCCGCTCGGGCGTGCGGGCGACCGTGTGGACGGGCAGCGCGCCGCCGTAGTCGGGGTTCTCGAACTCCCACGTGGCGTGGTTGCGGCCCGGCGTGGCGATCGTCAGCCGCAGCTGCGACCCCTCCCGGAAGGCGTGGGCGAACGAGGGCAGGTCGACCTGCGCCCGCATCCACCGGCCGGGGCGCACGGGACGGATGTCCTCGCGCAGGAACGAGTGCACGACCTCGGTCCCGCTGGAGTCCTCCTCGTCCACCTCGCGGTGCGCCAGCCGCAGCCAACCGTTGGTCACGAGGTACTCGACCCCGTCGGGGCGAACCTCCGAGATGCTGACCTGCACGGTCACGTCCTCGGTCTCGCTGCGGACGTAGAGGTCGGCGTAGCCGGGGCCGGCGACGATCAGGTCCTCCTCCATCGGCGGGGTCAGGTAGGAGAGCTGCTCCTCCGGCTCGAACCGGGTCCACTCGGCGTCGGTCCAGGTCGGGGACGTGAGCGGGTACTCGCCCGTCCCGCCGAACAGCGTCGAGGCACCCGCCTCGGCGTCGAAGCGGAAGCTGTCGGCCCCGCCGCGGCCCCCCGGCGTCCGGCCCGACAGGGCGCCATCACCGCCGAGGTACCAGGTGCGGGCCTCGGCCTCCTCGGCGGGCCACGACGGGAACGTCTCCTCGAACGTGGCGCCGGCCTCGCCGACCTCGTTCTCGCCGGCACCGCTCTCGAACCCGACCGTGATCGGGTCCTCGGCCTCGTAGGCGGCCCGGGCGGCCTCGACGTCGTCGCCGTACTCCTCGACGAAGCGGTCGGGGTCGATCGTGGTGTCCTGCAGGCCGAACTGGTCGGCGAGGATGCCCGGCGCCGCGCCCCGGATGAACTCGTTGAGCCGCGGCACCTCCCCGTGCACGTAGAACTCGAGGAACTCGAACCAGCTCATGAGGTTGGTCGCGGCATAGCCGTCGGGGTGGCGGCCGTTCCAGATGCCGGCCCGCAGCACGGGCGCGTTCTCGAACTCGTCGAGCAGGGTGATCGCCTGCGGGCCGGTCTGCTCGTCCTGGAACGCGGCCGTGATGTAGACGGGCACCTCGATGTCGTGGACGAGGCGGCGCAGGTCACGGGCCTCCATCGCCGGCGGGTACGTGTCGAGCGAGTGGCCGAAGCTGCGGAAGTCGGGGTTCTGGAGGCGGAGCGGCTGGTGGGCGGCGCAGTCCTCGTCGCCGGCGTCGATGCGGTCGGTGACCCAGCTCGAGCCGCCGGGGGCCGACTGGCGCTCGCGTTCGGCCAGCCACTGCTCGGTGAACCCGCTGTTGAAGATGCCGCCCGGCCACTGCATGAGCCACGGGTCGGCGATGACCGACTGGGCCGTGATGCCGGCCAGGTGCGGCGGCCGCGTGGCCGCCACGTACAGCTGCGAGATGCCCGAGTACGACAGGCCGACCATGCCGACCCGGCCGTCGAGAACCCAGGGCTGGCGGCCGACGACCTCGATCACGTCGTAGCCGTCCGCGGCCTGGGCCGGGTTGAAGATGTCGAACACGCCGCCGGAGCAGCCGGTCCCGCGCATGTTGACCGACACCGTCGCATAGCCGAAGGCCCGGGCGAGGCGGACACCGGCCTCCTCCCGCTCGGGGTTCGACGGCCCGTAACCCGAGTACTCGACGACGGTCGGGTACGGCGGCGGGCCGTACAGCGCCGAGTCGGGGAAGCGGACCATGGCGGACAGGAGGACGCCGTCGCGCGTCTCGATGTACTGGAAGCCGTCCTCCACGCTCGTGCCCGGCTTGGGGTTGGACGCGATGTCCAGCTCGACGCCCCGGAGCTGCTGGCCGTCGTAGAGCGACTCCTCCGGCGTGTCGTCGCGGCCCAGCACGTGGATCCGGCTCGTGGCCAGCCGGGGCTCGGCCGTGTCGTCGCGCACGACGTAGGTGCCCGGCTCGACGACGCGGCCCTCGCTCAGGTCGCCGAGGTCGGCGTAGTCCAGCTCGGCGCCCGACGGCACGGTGACGTGGCGGGCGGGCAGGTAGGAGAACTGGGCCTGGCCCTCCTCGTCGGCGAGCAAAGTGAGGAGCCTGCGGCCGCGGCGGCCGTAGAGGGTGAGGGCCTGGCCGGGCTCGGCACCGGTGACCGTGATCGCCTCGACGCCCGGGCGGACGTCCCAGGACGCCGGTTCGGTGCCGCGCAGGACGCGCTCGAGCCCGTCGGGCTGGACCCCGCCGGAGCCTGGCTCGTTGCACGCGGTCGCCGCCGCCAGCGCCAGCACGGCGACGGCCACGACCAGCAGCCGCCGGCCCCTCCCCCACTTCGACATGCGTCGTCTCCCCAGTGCGCCGTCCGCAGGTGCGCAACTCGTCGTTCTCGCCGGCCGCATTCTCGACCGGCCGCCGCCCGGGAACCCCCGTCCCGGGCGGCAACCGTCAGGTCATCACCTCGGCGGCGTTCAGTCCAACCGCTCGATGATCGTGGCGTTGGCCATGCCGCCGCCCTCGCACATCGTGAGCAGCCCGTACCGGCCCTGCGTCCGCTCGAGCTCGTTCAGCAGCGTCGCCAGCAGCTTGGTGCCCGAGGCGCCCAGCGGGTGGCCGAGGGCGATGGCGCCGCCGTTG
>DATFOS010000206.1:0-13466 GCA_035265325.1 Acidimicrobiales bacterium | reverse complement strand
CAGCCTGGCGGACGGCGGCCCGGCGCTGCTGGCCGACGGCCCGATCGCGGCCGTCCCGCTGGCGCTGGCCGGCGCCGGCGCCGCCTACGTGCTGCTCACCCGGCCGGGACGCGCACCGGCGCCCCTCGGCCGACGGGCCTGAGGGACGCCGGGCGGTCGGCTCACGGGGTCAGCCCTCGGTAAAGACGACCTACTCGATCGTGGCGACGACGTCACCCGAGCCGACGGACTGGCCCGGCTCGACCTTGAGGTCGGTGACCGTGCCGGCCTTCTCGGCGGTGATGTTGTTCTCCATCTTCATCGCCTCCAGGACGCACACGGTCTGGCCCACGTCGACGGTGTCACCCAGCCCCACCAGGACCTTCACGATCGTGCCCTGCATGGGGACGGTCACGTCGCCCGAACCGGCCCCGGCCGAGGAGCCACCGCCGGAGCGGCGCCGCTTGGTCGCCGTGCGCGCCCCGCCGCCGTCGGCGACCACGGCGGCCATCTGCGACTCGGGCACCCACACCGTCACCCCGAAGCGGCGCCCGTTGACCTCGACGTCGATGTCACGTCGGACCTTCGGCTCGGTCTCGGGGCTGTCGCCGTTCGTGGCCACCGGCACCGGGGCGGCCGTAGCGGACAGGTCGAGTCGGTCCTCCACCCACCTGGTGGAGTGCTCGCCGGCGACGAAGTCGGGGTGCTCGAGGATGGCCTTGTCGGCCGGGATGGTGGTGGCGATGCCGCCGACCTCCATCTCGTCGAGCGCCCGGCGCATGCGCGCGATGGCGACCCGGCGGTCCTTACCCCAGACGATCAGCTTGCCGACGAGGTTGTCGTAGTACTGGCTGACCTCGTCGCCGGCCTCGTAGCCGCCGTCCCAGCGGACGCCGTAGCCCTGCGGCACCCGCAGCGTCGTGATCGGGCCGGGGGAGGGCAGGAACCTGCCGCCCGCCGGGTCCTCGGCGTTGACCCGGACCTCGATGGCGTGGCCGCGGCGCTCGATGTCCGCCTGCGAGAACGACAGCGGCTCGCCGGACGCCACGCGGATCTGCTCGGCCACGAGGTCGAGGCCCGTGACCAGCTCGGTGACCGGGTGCTCGACCTGGAGCCGGGTGTTCATCTCGAGGAAGTAGAACTCGCCGTCCTGGAAGAGGAACTCGACGGTGCCGGCGTTGACGTAGCCGCACGCCTTCGTCACCCGGACCGCAGCCTCGCCCATGGCCTCGCGGACGTCGTCGGGGAAGTTCGGCGCCGGGCTCTCCTCGATGAGCTTCTGGTGGCGGCGCTGGGCCGAGCAGTCGCGCTCGCCCACCCAGACGGCGTTGCCGTGGGTGTCGGCGAACACCTGCATCTCGACGTGGCGCGGCCAGGTCAGGTAGCGCTCGACGTAGCACTCGGCCCGGCCGAAGCCCTTGAGCGCCTCGGACTGGGCGGACTCCAGCGCTGCGTGCGCCTTGTCGGCGGACTCGACGACGCGCATGCCGCGCCCGCCGCCGCCGTAGGCCGCCTTGATCGCCACCGGCCAGCCGTGCTCGTTGCCGAACGTCACGACCTGGTCGCCCGAGGTCAGGAACTCGGTGGTGCCGGGGACGCCCTGCACGCCGGCCGCCTGGGCCGCGATGCGGGACGAGACCTTGTCGCCCATCACCTCGATCGCCTCGGGCGGCGGGCCGATGAAGGCGGCGCCCCGGGCGGTGATGGCCCGGGCGAAGTCGGTGTTCTCGGAGAAGAACCCGTAGCCGGGGTGGACGCCGTCGACGCCCGACCGCTCGATGACGTCGAGGATCTTCTCGGTGTCGAGGTAGCTCTCGGCCGCGGCCTGGCCCCCGAGCGAGTACGCCTCGTCGGCCAGCCGGACGTGCAGGCTGTCGCGGTCGAGGTCGGAGTACACGGCGACCGAGGTGACGCCGAGCTCGCGGCACGCCCGGATGACCCGCACGGCGATCTCGCCCCGATTGGCGATCAGGATCTTGGAGAGCACCTCATATGTTTACGGGGATGGCGGGTGAGCGTGCCAGTGACCGAGCTGCGACCGCCGAGACGGGGACCACCGGGCATGCCGCCGCGGGCGCCCCGTCGGCCGGTGGCCCGGACGCGGCGGGCGACGCCGCGCCCCCCGGGGCCTGGGCGGTGTCCGTCCGGGCGGCGCTCGCCGGGAGCCGCTTCGCCGACGTGCGCTGGGCCGCCGAGACCGGCTCCACCAACGCCGACGCCCTCGACCTCGCCCGCGACGGCGCACCCGAGGGGATCGTCGTCGTCGCCGACCACCAGACCACCGGCCGCGGGCGCCGGGCGCGCACGTGGGTGGCACCACCGGGCGGGTCGCTGCTGGTCTCGGTCCTCCTCCGGCCCCACGCGCCGGTCGCCGGCGGCACGACGATGGCCGCCGCCGTCGCCATGGCCGAGGCCGTCGAGGACGTGACCGGGGTGGCCGCCGGGCTCAAGTGGCCCAACGACCTGGTGGTCGATGACCGCAAGCTGGCCGGGATCCTGGCCGAGGCCGACTGGCCGGCCGGCTCCGCCATCTCGGCCGGCTACCGCCCGCCGGCCGACCACCTCCGGGCCGTCGTGGTCGTGGGCATCGGCCTCAACGTGGCCTGGCCCCGCCCGCTGCCGCCCGAGCTGGCCGAGGTGGCCGACACCGCCGTCTCGCTCGACCGGCTCGTCACACCGGAGGGAGAGGGCCGCATGTCCCCGGCGGACCGCGACCGGCTGCGCGCCGACCTGCTCACCGCCTACCTGCGCCGGCTGGCGGCGCGCTACGGCGAGCTGGTGGTGTCCCGCTCGACGGCGGGCGTGATGGCGGCCTGGCGCGACCGGTCGGCGACGCTGGGCCGGCGCGTGCGGGTCGACCTGGGCGCCGACGACGTGGAGGGCACGGCCGTCGACGTCACGTCCGACGGCCATCTCGTGGTGGCAACGGATACCGGGGACCGGCGGACGCTCGCCGTCGGCGACGTGGTCCACCTCCGCCCGGCGTAGCGGCGCACCCCGCCAGCTCAGGGGTCGGGAGTGCGGGCCTGGAGGTCGGCGAGGGCGGCGGCGGCCGCCCGTGCCACCTGCCCGGCGGCGCCGGGCAGCTGGCGCCCGTCGATCATCCGCAGCGGCTGGACGTCGCGCGTCGAGGACGTGAGGAACACCTCGTCGGCCGCGTGCAGGACGTCGAACGGCAGGTCGTCCTCGTCCGCCCCGGGCACGACCTCGAGCACCAGCGCCCGCGTGATCCCCGCCAGGCAGCCGGACAACAGGGACGGCGTGAGCAGGCGGCCGCCGACCGCCACGAAGACGTTTGACCCCGTCCCCTCGCACAGGGCGCCACGCGTGTTGGGCAGGATCGCCTCGGTCGCCCCCACCTTGCGCGCCTCGGCGAGCGCCACCACGTTCTCGGCGTACGAGGTGGTCTTGACCCCGGCGACGGCCGAGCGCTCGTTGCGGGGCCAGGGGACGGTGACCGCGGCGGTGTCGGCCTCCCAGGCGGATGCGGGGGCCACGGCGACGACCAGCGTCGGCGGCGCCTCACCCCGCCCCGACCCCAGCGGGGCCGGCCCACCCGTCAGCGTGATGCGGACGCGCCCGGCCGTCGGGCCGGCGGCGGCGATCGTGTCGGCGACGGCGGCGGCCAACCGGGCCCGGCCGACCGGCAGGCCCAGGCCCATCCCCTGGGCCGAGCGCTCGAGTCGCTCGAGGTGGCGGCGCAGGGCGAACGGCGTCCCGTCGACGACCTTGAGGGTCTCGAACACGCCGTCGCCGACCGTGAAGCCGTGGTCGAAGACCGAGACCGTCGCCTCGTCCGGCGCCACCACCCGTCCGTCGACCCACACCGCACCGTTCGCCATGGCCGCCATCCTGCCCCACCCACGGCGCCCCGCCGGCCGTTGGATTCCGGTCCGCACGCAGGCGAGCGTACGGCCCGGCCCGGGTGCGACGGGCGGCGTACCGGAAACCCCGCGGGGCGGCGGCCCACCGCGGTCATGATTCCCGGGTGGACGTGCCCGAGGTCGTACGCAACCGGGCCGCCGCCACCGGGGCCGGCGCCGAGGCCTGGGTGACGGGATTGCCCGCGACCGTGGCCTCGCTCGAGCGCGACTGGGGCCTCGTCGCCGGTCGCCCGTTCGGCGACTCGACCGAGGCCTACGTGTGCGCGGTGACGCAGGAGGACGGCACGCCGGCGGTGCTCAAGATCGCCATGCCCCGCCCGGGCGACGCCTTCGCCAGGGAGGCCACGGCGCTGCGCCTGGCGGGCGGGCGGGGCTGCGTCCGGCTGCTGCGTGACGACCCCGCCCGCGAGGCCCTCCTCCTCGAGCGGCTGGGCCGGTCGCTCCACGACCTGGGCCGCCCGCTGGAGGAGCGGCTCGACGCGCTGTGCGCCGCCGCCCGGCGGGTGTGGCGCCCGGCCACCGGCTGCGGGCTGCCGACGGGCCGGGACAAGGCCCGGTGGCTGGCCGATTTCGTCGTCGGCCTGTGGGAGGAGCTCGACCGCCCCTGCTCCGAGCGGGCCGTGGCCTACGCCGTCGCCGCCGCCGGCGCACGGGAGCGGGCGCACGACGACGAGCGGGCGGTGCTGGTCCACGGCGACGTGCACGAGTGGAACGCGCTGGAGGCGGACGACGGCTTCCGGCTGGTCGACCCCGACGGCCTGCTGGCCGAGCCCGAGCTCGACCTGGGCGTGATGATGCGCGAGGACCCGGTCGAGCTGCTGGCCGGTGGGCCGTGGGAGCGGGCCCATGGCCTCGTCGCCCGGTGCCGCGGCGACGGCTCCGCCCTCGACGTCCGGGCGGTCTGGGAATGGGGCGTGGCGGAACGGGTGTCGACCGGCCTGCTGGCCACCCGAGTGGGCCTGCAGCCGGTCGGTCGCCACATGCTCGCCGCCGCCGACCGCATCGCCACCGGGTGGGGTAACTGATCCGGTCGCGCCGGGCCGGAGGAAGCCCCCACGCGTCAGGTGCGGGCGGGTTCGGGCATGTCCCAGGGAGCCTGGGGGAGGGTCGAGCCGGTCTCCAGGAACGACTTCAGGTTCGACAGCACCGCCGGCCATCCCGAGCCGACCGCCTCGCGGTCGGCCTCGTTCGCCAGGTCCTCGTGCGTGACGGTGAGGCGGACGATGTCGCCGTACGGCTCGATGGTGAACGTGACCCGGGACGGCGCCGGGGCGTCGTCGTCTCCGGCCGTCTCCGGGTCGGCCCACGTCGTCACCAGCCGGGTCGGCCGGACGGACTCGACCACCGTGCCCACCACGTCGACCGCGCCCGAGCCGTCGGTGCGGCGGTGCTCCCACGACGCCCCTTCCTCCCAGGACGACACGTTGGCGTGGCCCCAGTAGGCCGCCGTGGCGTCGGCGTCCGTCAGGGCGTCCCACACCCGCTCGGGCGTCGCCCCGATGTAGGTCACGTACACGTAGCTGGGCTTGTCCATCGTCGTCTCCGCACGTCGTCGCAGGGTGCTCAGCGCCCGCAGCCGGGGGCGCTCGAACTTGTCGACCCACCGCTCCTGCATCTCCTGGAGGGGGACCGGGTTGAGGTAGTGGAGCTTCGTCCGGCCCTGCCGCACCGTGCTGATGAGGTTGGCGGCCTGGAGCAGGTCGAGGTGCTGCGACACGGACTGCCGCCGCATGCCGAGGTGATCGCACAGCTGGCCGAGCGTCTGGCCGTTGTCCTCGTGGAGCCGGTCGAGCAGGTGGCGCCGGGTGGGATCGGCCAGGGCCCGGAAGACGTCGTCCACTCCCACGGCTCCGTTTTATGCAGGTATCTACCTGCATGTCAACCTGCGGCGGGGGGAAGGTGATCGTGGCCGGCTGAGCCGACCCGGGGGGCACCGTCGACCCGCGCCGCCCGACGGGGGGAGACCGGACGACCTGCCGTAGCATCACCCACGTGCACGTGGGCTTCTCGGGGGAACAGGAAGCGCTGCGGAAGGTGGTGCGGGACTTCGCCGAGTCCGAGATCGCACCACACGCCGAGGCGTGGGATCGCGATCACACCTTCCCCACCGACGTGGTCCTCCGGATGGGCGAGCTGGGGCTGTTCGGCATCCCGTTCCCCGAGGAGTACGGCGGCGGCGGGGCCGACCTCACCACCCTGTGCATCGCCATCGAGGAGCTCGCCCGGGTCGACCAGTCGCTGGCCATCACGCTCGAGGCCGGGGTGGGCCTGGGCGCCAGCCCGATCTACCGGTTCGGCAGCGAGGAGCAGCGCCAGCGCTGGCTGCCGGACCTGTGCGCCGGCCGGGCGCTGGGCGGATTCGGGCTGACCGAGCCCGACGCCGGCAGCGACGCCGGCGGCACCCGCACCACCGCGGTCCTCGACGAGGGCGCGGGCGAGTGGGTGCTCAACGGCGAGAAGGCGTTCATCACCAACTCCGGGACCGACATCACGAGCATCGTGACCGTCACCGCCCGCACCGGCGGCCCCGGGAACAGCGAGATCTCGACGATCGTGGTCCCCGCCGGGACGCCGGGCTTCACCGTCCAGCCGCCCTACCGGAAGATGGGCTGGCACGCCTCCGACACCCACGGGCTGACGTTCGCCGACTGCCGGGTCCCCGCCGACCACCTGCTGGGCGAGCGGGGGCGCGGGTTCGCCCAGTTCCTCCACATCCTCGACGAGGGGCGCATCGCCATCGCCGCCCTGGCGGTCGGGGTGATCCGCGGCTGCCTCGACCAGTCGGTCGCCTACGCCAAGCAGCGCAACGCCTTCGGCAGGCCCATCGGCGCCAACCAGGCGGTGGCGTTCATGTGCTCCGACCTGGAGGTCATGGCCGAGGCGGCCACCGCGCTCGTGTACCAGGCGGCCCACCTGCGCGACACGGGCCAGCCGTTCAAGCGGCAGGCGGCGGTCGCCAAGCTGTACGCCACCGAGTCCGCCGTGACGGCGACGCGTCTGGCGACCCAGGTTTTCGGGGGATACGGGTTCATGGACGAGACGCCGGTGGCCCGCCAGTACCGCGACGCGAAGATCCTCGAGATCGGCGAGGGCACCAGCGAGATCCAGCGCCTGGTCATCGCCCGCGACCTCGGCCTCCCCCTGGGCTGACGGCCGCGAGCGACGGGGCCGACGAGGGCGGGGAGAGACGAAATGGGTAGGCCCCGCCCCCTCCGGGCCCTCGTCGACGGCCACCGGCGGCGCCGGGCGCTCGGCCGCCGCACCTGGGGTCAGCGGGCGGTCCTGGGCGGCGGCGTCGCCGTCACCGTGGCGCTGATCGTCAGCGCGTCGAGCCTCAACTACGTCTACGACAAGTACGAGCGGCTGCCCCGCGTCGAGCTGTCGGGCCTCAGCGGCATCGAGGAGGGCGCCGACGACGCCCCCGAGAACTTCCTGATCGTCGGCATCGACAACGCCGCCGACCTGGAGGCGGGCGACCCGGTCCGGCGGGGGCGGGGCGAGTCCGAGCTGTCCGACACGATCATGGTCCTGCGGATCGACCCCGCATCGCGGCAGGCGGCCCTCCTCTCGCTGCCGCGGGACCTGTGGGTGCCGATCCCGGGCACGGGGTCGAGCCAGCGGATCAACACCGTCCTCGGCCGCGGCGGCCCGGACCTGCTGATCGAGACGATGGCGCAGGACTTCGGCATCCCGATCCATCACTACGTCGAGGTCGACTTCGCCTCGTTCCGGGGCCTGGTCGAGGTGGTCGACGGCGTGCCGGTCTTCAACAAGTACGCCTCCCGCGACCAGCGGACCGGCCTGTTCCTCACCGACCTCGGCTGCGTCACGCTCGACCCGACGCAGGCCCTCGCCTACGTCCGCTCGCGGCACTTCGAGCAGCTCATCGACGGCGAGTGGGAGCCCGACCCCTCCGGCGACCTGGGCCGCATCGCCCGCCAGCAGGCGTTCATCCAGCGGGCGCTCAGCCGGGCCATCGAGCGGGGCGCCCGCAACCCTCGCACGCTCGACGAGCTGATCGAGGTCGGGCTCGACGGCATCACGGTCGACGACAGCCTCACCGCCGACGACATCTTCCGGCTCGGCAACCGGTTCCGCTCGTTCGAGCCGCGCGACCTGTTGACCTACTCGGTGCCGGTCGTCGGCGACATGGTGGGCGAGGCGCAGATCCTGCGGTTGGTGGCGGACGAGGCAGAGCCCGTGCTCGACGTGTTCCGGGGCAGCGGGCTCGACGACGACCGGGCGATGGACATCCCCGGGGACACGACGGGCGTGACCTCGGACGACGGCTCGGGGACCGGGTCCGACGACGACGAGGGCACCGAGGTGTCCGACGCCCCCCTCGCCTCGGTGACGGTCGAGGTGTTCAACGGGTCGGGCACGTCGGGGCAGGCCACCGACGCCACCCGAGAGCTGGCCGGCGCCGGGTTCTCGGTCATCGCCACCAGCGAGATGCCGACGTTCGACGACGACGACACGGTCGTCCGCTACCCCGAGGGGCAGCGGGCGGAGGCGGCGCTCGTGGCTCGGTACCTGGAGTCCGGAGCCACGCTGGAGGAGTCCTCCGAGGTGTCGACGGTGGCCGTGATCACCGGCGTGGACTGGGCCGGCGTCCGGTCGACGCCCCGCCCGGCGAACGGTGACGACACGACCGCCACCACCTCGGGCGGGTCGGAGGGCGAGGGCGAGCCCGACAAGGACACCGGGACGGGCACCACCGAGGAGGGCGGGCTGACCACCGCCACGCCCACGACCACGGCCCCGGGCGGGGAGTCGACGACGACGTTCGCGGTCCCCGGCAACCCCTGCTGAACGGGAGCTCACCGCGCCTCACGGAGCGTGGTTGCGGCGCCGCGGCCCCGGGGCTGCAACACTGTCTCCTCCGTGAAAGGCCTCATTCTCTCTGGCGGTGCGGGTACGCGGCTTCGGCCCATCACCCACACGAGCGCCAAGCAGCTCGTCCCCATCGCCAACAAGCCGATCCTGTTCTACGGGATCGAGGACATGGTCGAGGCCGGCATCAAGCAGGTCGGCATCATCGTGGGCCAGACCGGGCCCGAGGTGATGGAGGCCGTCGGCGACGGCTCGCGCTGGGGGATCGACGTCACCTACATCCCGCAGGAGGAGCCGCTGGGCCTGGCCCACTGCGTGCTCATCGCCCGCGACTTCCTCGGCGACGAGGACTTCGTCATGTACCTCGGCGACAACATGCTCCAGCAGGGGCTCGCCGGGTTCACCAGCCGGTTCGAGTCCGCCCGGGCCGCCGCCGCCTCGCCCCGCCTGGGGGAGGAGTCGGCGACCCAGCCGACCGCCCAGATCCTGCTCGCCAAGGTGGACGACCCGCGTCAGTTCGGCGTGGCCGAGTTGGGTGGCGACGGCGAGGTCACCCGCCTCGTCGAGAAGCCGTCCGACCCGCCGTCCGACCTGGCGCTCGTCGGCGTCTACCTGTTCGACAAGGAGATCCACGAGGCGGTCTCGTCGATCGCCCCGTCGTGGCGCGGTGAACTCGAGATCACCGACGCCATCCAGTGGCTGATCGACAACGGCCGCCGCGTCAACCACGAGGTCCTCGAGGGCTGGTGGATCGACACCGGCAAGAAGGACCCGCTGCTGCAGTGCAACCGGCTCGTCCTCGAGACGCTCGAGCCCCGTGTCGAGGGGAGCATCGACGCCGCCTCGTCGATCGAGGGCCGGGTCGTGGTCGAGCCGGGCGCCGTGGTGACGAACAGCCGCATCCTCGGCCCGGCCATCATCGGCGCGGGTGCCAAGGTGACGAACAGCTACGTGGGCCCGTTCAGCTCGATCGCCCCCGATTGCGAAATCGTCGACAGCGAGCTCGAGCATTCGGTCGTGCTGACCCGCAGCCGCATCGTCGACGTCCCCCGGCTCACCGACAGCCTGGTCGGCCGCGACGTCGAGGTGACCCGCTCCGAGCGGCGCCCCCGCGCCCTGCGGCTCATGCTGGGCGACCACAGTGTCGTCGAGCTGAGCTGAGCCGGCCGTCCGGCGCCGGCCCTCCCGCACCACTCCGCCAGCCAAGCAGCCCCCCACATGAGGAGCACGTACGTGGCAACCATCGTCCCTTCCGGCGAGATCGACGGGGTCGTCCTCGTCGAGCCCGCCATCCACGGCGACGAGCGCGGCATCTTCATCGAGACCTACCGGCGCCAGTGGTTCCCGGGCGGCCGCGAGATGATCCAGGGCAACCGGGGCGACCGGCGCCAGGGTGCCGTCGTCGGCCTTCACTACCACCTGCACCAGGCCGACTACTGGTACGTGCCGTTCGGCCGGGCGCGGGTCGTGCTCCACGACCTGCGGGTCGGCTCGCCCAGCGAGGGCAAGACGATGACGGTCGACCTGGGCAGCGAGCCCGGCACGCCGGGCGTCGAGCACGACCACACGGGCGTGTACATCCCGCCGGGCGTGGCCCACGGCTTCGCCGCCCTGACCGACATGACCATCACCTACCTGGTCGACGGCTACTACAACCCGGCCGACGAGCTGGGCGTGGCGTGGGACGACCCCGAGATCGCGGCCGACTGGGGCATCGGCTCGCCGGTCCTGTCCAACCGCGACCAGGCCAACCCGCGCCGGGCCGACATCCCCGCCGACCGGCGGCCGCACGCCGCCCTGCGGACCTGAGCCCGCCAGCGACCGGAGAGGATCGACCGTGAAGCAGTTCATCACCGGCGGTGCCGGGTTCATCGGGTCCAACTACGTCCGCCAGGTGCTGGCCGAGACCGACGACGAGGTCACCGTCTACGACGCCCTCACCTACGCCGGCAACCTGTCCACCCTGCGTGACGTCGACGATTCGCCGCGCTACCGGTTCGTCAAGGGCAACATCTGCGACCCGGGCTCGCTCGAGGAGGCGATGGCCGGCCACGACGTGGTCGTCCACTTCGCCGCCGAGAGCCACGTCGACCGCTCGATCCTGGGGCCGGACGACTTCGTCAACACCAACTGCTTCGGCACCAACGTGGTGATGGACACGGCCCGCCGGCTCGAGGTGCCGCGGGTGGTGCACATCGGCACCGACGAGGTGTACGGCTCGGTCGAGACCGGCTCCTCCAAGGAGACCGACCCGCTGGAGCCGCGGTCGCCGTACTCGGCGTCCAAGGCCGGGTCCGACCTCATCGCCCTGTCGTACTTCTCGACCTACGGGGTGCCGGTCACGGTCACGCGGTGCACGAACAACTTCGGGCCGTACCAGTTCCCGGAGAAGGTCATCCCGCTGTTCACGACCAACCTCATCGACGGCGTGCCGGTGCCCCTGTACGGCGACGGGCTCAACGAGCGCGACTGGATCCACGTCGACGACCACTGCCGCGGCGTCCGCCTGGTGCTCGAGAAGGGCAACCCGGGCGAGGTGTACAACATCGGCGCCGGGAACGAGACCCCCAACCGGGCCCTCGTCGACAAGCTGCTCGAGAGGTTCGGCGTCGGCGAGGAAATGGTGAACTACGTGCCCGACCGCCTCGGCCACGACCGGCGGTACTCGGTCGACATCGCCAGGGTCACGGCCCTGGGGTGGACGAAGCAGCGCACGCTCGACGAGGCCATCGACGAGACCGTCGCCTGGTACAAGGCCAACGAGTGGTGGTGGCGCCCGCTGAAGGAGCGCAACGCACTGTGAGGGTCCTGGTCACCGGCGCCGGGGGCCAGCTCGGCCACGACGTCGTCACCACCTGCGAGGCCGCCGGCGACGAGGTGGTCGCCTGCGACCACGCCACGCTCGACCTGGCCGATCGCGACTCGGTCCTCGGGGCGATCACGTCCGTCCGGCCCGACGCCGTGATCAACGCTGCGGCGTGGACCGCGGTCGACGCCTGCGAGTCCGACCCCGACAAGGCCTGGCTGATCAACGCCCTCGGCGTCCGCCACGTCATGGACGGGGCCCGCCGGGTCGGCGCCCACCTCGTCCACGTGTCCACCGACTACGTGTTCGACGGCACCAAGCTCGACCCGTACGTCGAGTGGGACCAGACCAACCCGCGCTCGTCCTACGGCCGGTCCAAGCTGGGCGGCGAGCAGGAGGTCGACCCCGGTCACGCCGTCGCCCGGACGGCCTGGGTGTGCGGCGAGCACGGCTCCAACATGGTGAAAACCGTGCTCAAGCTGGCCGACCGGCCAGAGCTGGCGTTCGTCGACGACCAGCGGGGCTCCCCGACGTTCACCGCCGACCTCGCCGGCGCGCTGCGGCTCCTGGCCGTCGAGCGGCGGCCGGGCACGTTCCACCTCACCAACCAGGGCGCGGTGAGCTGGTACGAGTTCGTCCAGGCGATCCTGGAATCGGCGGGGCACGACCCCGCCAAGGTGCGTCCCATCAAGACCGACGACCTCGACCCGCCCCGCCCGGCCCCGCGGCCCGCCAACTCGGTGCTCGACAACGCCGCCTGGCGCCTGTCGGGCCTGCCGCTGCTCCCGCACTACCGCGAGAGCCTCGACCGCCTGGTCGCCCGCCTCACGGCCTAGCTCGCCGACCGGGCCTCACCACCTCGGCCAAATTGCGCACTTCAGCCCGCATATTGCGGGCTCAGGTGCGCAATTTGGCCTCCCGGGGCCTCCGTCAGCCGATCAGGCGGAGACGGCGGGCCAGGTCGCTGATCAGGCGGCGGTCCGGGTCGAGGCGGTCGCGCACCTCGCGCCACTCGTCGAGCCGCGGGTACATGACCGGGACCAGCTCGGGCCGCATGCGGCTCTCCTTGGCCAGGTAGAGCCGCCCGCCGACGTCGGCCACGCGCCGGTCGAGCCGGTCGAGCAGCGGGCCGAGGCCCTTGCAGGTGCTGGGGACGTCGAGTGCCAGTGTCCACCCCGGGCCGGGGAACGACAGGTGGCCGGGGCTGGCCTCGCCGAACATCTTGAGCACGGTGAGGAAGCTGCCGGCGTCCTGCTGGGCCAGCGACTCGATCAGCTCGCGGAGCGTGGCCTCCTCGCCGAACGGCACCATGAACTGCCACTGCAGGAAGCCCCGCCGGCCGTACATGCGGTTCCAGCCGCCGGCGATGTCGAGGGGGTAGAAGTAGCGCGTGATCGACTGCAGCTCGCCCCGGCGCTCGCGGGGGGCGTAGCGGTAGTAGAGCTCGTTGAACGCCCGGATGCTGAGCCGGTTGAGCAGCCCCGACGGCAGCGGCGGGGCCGGCACCGGCTCCATGGCGTCGTACGTGAGCGGGTCGGCGGGCGTGCGGCCGCCCGCCAGAGCTTCGACCGGGGCGAAGTCGGCCTGCGTGATGACCGAGCGGCCCAGCTGACGACCGGACACCAGCAGGTCCAGCCAGGCCACCGAGTAGCGGTGGTGCTCGGCACCCTCCTGCAGCACGGCCAGCGCGGTGTCGAGGTCGGGAACCCGGTCGGTGTCGACCGCCAGCATGCTGGTCGGGATCGGGTGGAGGGCGATCGTGGCCTCGAGGATCGTGCCCGTCAGGCCCATGCCGCCGACGGTCGCCCAGAACGCCTCCGCGTGCGCCTCGGGCGTGAGCGTCAGGTTCGTCCCGTCGGGCTGGGCCAGGACCAGCGACCGCACGTGGCGGCCGAAGCTGCCGCCCACGTGGTGGTCCTTCCCGTGGATGTCGGCGGCGATGGCCCCGCCGATCGTGATGTACC
>DATFOS010000205.1:0-17596 GCA_035265325.1 Acidimicrobiales bacterium | reverse complement strand
CCCCGCCGACCACCGTCCCGCCCACGACAGCCCCGGCCACGACGGCCCCGCCCACGACGGCCCCGCCGACCACCGTCCCACCGGCGCCGATCGACACGTGCGACGCCTCCACCCCGGCCGGCCTCACCTGGACGGGGCAGCTCCCCAGCGGCCTCTACACGCTGGAGCTGCGGGGGACGGGCGCCGAGGCGTGCCTGTCGCTGACCTTGCCCGCCGGCGTCCGCCCCACGGCCGAGGGCACGCCCGACGCGCTGACCGGGGCCTGGCGGGTCAGCTCGGCGGACGGGCGCCACGTCGTGTGGGGCCTGGCCCCGTCCGACGTGACCGAGGTCGTCGTCGGGGTCGCGACCCCCGACGGGGCGGCGTCGGAGGTCCGGGCCGTGACGCTGCCACCGGGCCCGGCGGGCATCACGCACCGGGCCTTCGCCCTCGTGCTGCCGGAATGCGTCTCGATCACGTCGCTCACGGGCGTCGGCGCCGCCGGCCCGAGGGTGACGGCACCCGACCTGTCCGCCCTGGCCGCGGTGGCGGGCTACGACCCCACGGTCACGGCGACCGTCCCCGTGGGCTGACGGCGGGCCCTACCGCACGTCGCGGCGGCGGAGGCGGGCGCGGGAGCGAGGCCTTCCTCGCCGACGTGAACCGCGAGCTGCCCGCCCCGGTCGACCGCTGGCGGGCCGAGAAGCAGCGGCTCGTGGCCGACGCCGACCGGCCCGCCCGCTGAGCCGGCCCGGCCCCGCGTTCGCCGCGCGGGGCCCTTGCGTTCGAGCGCGCTCGAAGCGGTAGACCATTCGGGAGGCCCGCCGGGCCGACGGAGGAGCATCCGATGGCTGGACGACTCGACGGCACCACGGCCCTGGTCACGGGGGCCAGCAGCGGCATCGGCGAGGCCACCGCCCGCCACCTGGCCGAGGAGGGAGCGGCCGTCGCCCTGGCGGCCCGGCGGGTCGACCGCCTCGACGACCTGGCGACACAGATCACCAAGGAGGGCGGACGGGCCCTGGCGATCGAGACCGACGTGACCGACCGCGCCCAGGCCGAGGCGGCCGTCGCCCGCACGGTGGAGGAGTTCGGCCGGCTGGACACGGTCGTGAACAACGCCGGCGTCATGCTGCTCGGGCCGATCGTCGACGCCCCGGTCGAGGAGTGGGACCGGATGATCGACCTCAACCTGTCCGGCCTGTTGTACGTCACCCACGCCGCCGTGCCCCACCTGCTGGAGGCGGCCGAGGACGGGCCCCGCCGGGTCGCCGACCTCGTGAACATCAGCTCGGTGGCGGGCCGGGTCGCCCGGAACGGGTCGGGCGTCTACAACTTGACCAAGCACGGGGTCGGGGCCTTCAGCGAGTCGCTGCGCCAGGAGCTGGCCGGCCGTCACGTGCGGGTGTCGATCATCGAGCCCGGCGCGGTCATCACCGAGCTGGGCGACCACCTCAGCGAGGCCGGCCGGGCCATCGTCCGGGGCCGCTTCTCCCGGATCGAGCGGCTCGAGGCGGACGACATCGCCGACTCGATCATCTACGTCGTGACCCGTCCCCGGCGGGTGGCGATCAACGAGGTCCTGATCCGCCCGACCGAGCAGGAGGGGTGAGGCGGGGGGACGACCGGCCGTGACCACGCGTCGCGGCCCTCGGCCACCGGGGGAGAAGCGCGCTTGGAGGCCTACAGTGGCTCGATGACGTCGTCGGGGGTCTCTGCGTCCGCGCACGGGTTGGGGAGCCGCGACCACCTCTGCTGGGCGTACCGGCAGCCGGACGAGCTCTCCGAGGGCGTCGTGACGTTCCTGCGCCTTGGCCTCGCCGTCGGCCAGCGGGCGCTCTACCTGGCCCAGCGTCCCGCGCCGCAGCTCCGGCGCGAGTTGGCCGGCCTCGACGGCCTCGACGACCTGATCCACTCGGGGGCGCTCGAGGTCCGCCCGCTCGCCGACCAGCACGACGAGGACGGGCACGTCGACGCCGACGGGCAGCTGGGCGCCTACGGCCAGGCCACCGAGTCCGCCGTGGCCTCGGGCTTCACCGGCCTGCGGGTGGCGGTCGACGCCACGCCGCTGGTCCGCACGCCCGCGCAGCGCGAGGCGTTCGGCCGGTGGGAGCTGGTGGCCGACCGCTACATGATCGACCACCCGTTCGCCGCCCTGTGCGCCTACGACATCTGCGCCATCGGCGACGACGTCGCCGACGAGATGGCCTGCCTGCACCCCGCCTCGTGGGGCTCCGCGCCGAACTTCCGGCTGCACGCCTCGCCGCTGGCCGACGTGGCGCTGTCGGGCGAGGTCGACGCCTTCGCGCTCGACATGTTCACCCTCACCCTCGAGCGCACGGTGCCCGTCGTGCCCGGTGAGGACCTGCGGGTCGACGTCCGCGACCTGACCTTCATCGACCACCGGGGCATCCTCGCCCTCGCCCGGCACGCCCACCGCGCCGGGGGCCGGTCGGTCGTGCTGGTGCAGCCGCCGCCGGTCGTGCCCAGCGTCCTCGAGTTGGTCGACGCGCCGCTGGTGCGTGTCGAGCCTTGATGAGGACGGGTGCAGCCGCCGGGCATCGCGGCTTCTTCCACGAGACGGCCTGCTACGGCTCGGACGACGACTTCGTCGCCCTGACGGTCCCGTTCGTCGAGGCGGGCCTGGCGGCGGGTGAGCCGACCGTCCTCGCCCTCGACCGCCACAACCACGCTCTGGTGGCCGAGGCGCTCGGGGACGACCTGGCGCGGGTGATCGTCCTGCCCGCCTCCGACCAGTACGCCCGCCCGGCGGCGACGATCGCCGCGTTCCGCGGGTTGTTCGCCGACCTCACCGCGGAGGGCGCCGCCCAGGTCCGCATCGTCGGCGACGTACCGCACACCGGCACAGGGGCGCTGTGGGACCCCTGGGCCCGCTACGAGGCCGCCGCCAACCTGGCCTACGACGACTTCCCGGTGTGGGGCCTGTGTCCCTACGACACGCGGACGACGCCGGTCGCGGTCCTCGACGAGGTCGCCCGGACCCATCCCCGCGTCGCGAGCATCGGGCACGGCCACGCCGGGAACGGGCACACCGCGAACACCCGCTTCGAGGAGCCCGCCGCGTTCCTCGGCGGCCGCCCCCCCGCCGGCCCCGACCCGATCGAGTCCGCGGCGCCGGCCGCAGTGGTGGCGGCCCCGTCGCCGCGCGCCGCCCGGGCGGCGGTCGCCGAGGTCGCCGCCAGCACCGGGCTGGGCGCCGATCGGGTCAACGGCCTCGTCCTGGCGCTGAGCGAGGTGGTCACCAACGCGCTCGTCCACGGCGAGGCCCCGGTGACCGTGCGGGCGTGGCCCTCCGAGGGGCGCATCCACGTCACGGTCACCGACGCCGGCCCCGGGCCGGCCGACCCGTTCGTCGGGCTACTGCACCGGCCGGGGGCCGAGTCGATCGGCGGCCACGGCCTGTGGTTCGCCCACCAGCTGTGCCACCAGGTGACGATGGGCCGGGACGCCGCCGGCTTCACCGTCCGCCTGACCGTCTGGGCCTGATCGGGCCATCGGGCCGACGCCCGACCCCCGGCCTGCGCGGCCGGGGGCCGGCGGACCGGCCCGGGGGCGGCGGACGGCCGGGCCGGCGGACCGGCCCGGGGTCGTCAGCCGGCCAGGGCGGGCTCGAGCGGGCGCCCCTCGGGGTCGGGCTCGTCGTCGCCGCCCACCGCCGGGTCGGGGTCGGCCTCGTAGGCGGGGGCCGGCAGCCCCACGCCGCCCTCGACGTCGAGGTTCGGCAGCAGCCGGTCGAGCCAGCCCGGGAGCCACCAGTTGCGGTCGCCCAGCAGGCGCATCGTCGCCGGGACCAGCACGATCCGCACGACGGTGGCATCCACGAACACGGCCGTGGCCAGGCCCAGGCCGAACATCTTCACGACCGGGTCGACGCTGAGGACGAAGGCGGCGAACACGCTGATCATGATCAGCGCCGCCGAGGTGATGACCCGGGCGGTCGAGGCGATGCCCTCGACCACGGCGGCGTCGTTGTCGCCCCGGTGCAGGTACTCCTCCCGCACCCGGGAGAGCAGGAACACCTCGTAGTCCATCGACAGGCCGAAGAGGACGGCGAACAGCATCATCGGGACGAAGGACACGATCGGCAGCGTCTGGTCGACGCCGAACAGCTCGTTGCCCCAGCCCCACTGGAAGACGGCGACGATCAGGCCGTAGCTGGCGCCGATCGACAGCAGGTTCATGGCCGCCGCCTTGAGCGGCACGGCCACCGACCGGAACACGACCATCAGCAGGAGGACCGACAGCAGCAGCACGGCCCCGACGAACCACGGCAGGCGGCTCTCGACCCGCTCGGACATGTCGATCCACATGGCCGCCTGGCCGCCCACGTGGACCTCGGCCCCCGTGCCGGCGACGGCCTCGGGGATCACGTCGTCGCGCAGGCGGTGGACCGTGTCGACCGTCGCCTCGTCCTGCGGCGAGGTGGTGGGCACGACGCGCATGACCGCGGCCGTGCCGGCCTCGTTGGGCTGGGCGGGGGCGACCTCGGCGACGCCGGCGTCGGCGGCCAGGGCGTCGGACAGCGGGGCCAGGTCGTCGACCGTCGTCCCCTCGGGCAGCTCGACGGACAGCAGCAGCGGCCCGTTCACGCCGGCGCCGAACCCGTCGGCGATGAGGTCGTAGGCCCGGCGGGTGGTCAGGTCCTCCGACGCCGTGCCGTTGTCGGTCATACCCAGCCGCAGGCCGGCCACCGGGGCCGTCAGCAGGCCGAGCACGACGACACCGAGCGTCAGCCAGCGCCACGGGTGGGCGGACACCTCGCGCCCCCAGCGGTGCCAGACCGTCTCGCGCCCGCCGGGCACGTGGACGCCGGCCGCGCCGGCCGCGCCGGACCGGCGTCGCCAGGGGCGAGGCAGCCGGACGGCGTCGATGCGGTGCCCGGCGAAGCCCAGCAGGGCCGGGAGGAGGGTGAGGGCCAGGGCCACCATGATCGCCACGCTGGCGGCGGACACCGCCCCCATCACTGTGACGGCCGGGATGCCGGCGATGGCGAGCCCGAGGATGGCGATGACCACGGTGGTGCCTGCGAACAGCACGGCGGCGCCCGACGTGGCGATGGCCCGGGAGGCCGACTCCTCGATCGTCATGCCGGCGGCCAGGTGCTCGCGGTGCCGGGTGACGATGAAGAGGGCGTAGTCGATGCCCACGCCGACGCCGATCATCGTGGCGAGGATCGGGGCGGTCGAGTTGATGTCGATCACCGCGGCCGCGAGCGCGGTCAGGCCGGACGTCGTGACGAGGCCGAGCAGGGCGAGGCCCACGGGGAGGCCCATGGCGATCACCGACCCGAACGCCACCAGCAGCACGACCATGGCCACCAGGAAGCCGATGCCTTCCTGCCCGCCGACCTCGGGCTGCACGGCCTCGGACGGCAGGTCGCCGCCCAGCTCCATGCGGACGTCGCCCGTGGCCGCGGCGGCCTCGGCCGTGGCGTCGAGGCGGGCGAACGCCTCGTCCCGGATGTCGTCGGACGGCACGTCGTACTGCACGTCGGCGACGCCGACCTCGCCGCCGGGCGCCAGCTGCAGCTCGCCCACCGCGCCGACGTCGGGGTGGGACGCCACGTCGGCCAGGGCGGCGTCGACGGCGGCCGCCGGAGCGGCGTCGGTGAGGGCGCCGCCCTCGGCGGCGAACACCAGCTGGGCGGACGTGCCGGCGGCGGTCGGGAACTCGTCGTCGAGGACGTCGAGCGCGGTCTGGGCCTCGACGTCGGGAACCTCGAAGCGGTCGGAGGTCTCGCCGCCGGCCACTTGGCCCAGGACCACGGCGGCGACGGCGATCACCACCCAGGCGGCCACGACGGCCCGCCGGCGGCGGACCGCAGCCCTGCCGAGTCGGTAGAGAAGGAGCGTCATGGCCGAGCATGTTGTGACAGAGACTGCCAGTTGTCAACATGTGACTTTGGACATAGTATGTCAGGCGACACGAGATGCCAGGTGGCTGGCATCGACACGAGGCAGACGATGACCCACTGGCATACTGACGACATGGGAGTCCCCAGCGGGTGCGGCCCGCCCGGCCTGCGAGAGCGCAAGAAGGCGCGCACCCACGAGGCGATCGTCGACGCTGCCCTCGACCTGTTCGAGCGCAAGGGCTACGAGGCCACGACGGTCGAGGACATCGCCGCCGCCGCCGACGTCTCGCCCCGCACGTTCTTCCGCTACTTCGACTCCAAGCAGGACGTCGTCCTCGCCAAGAACAACGTCGAGGCCGAGGGCCTGGGCGACCTGATCATCGCTCGTCCGGCCGACGAGACGCCGATCGAGGCGTTCCGCGCCGTGATCCTCGAGCGCCTGCAGCTGATGCTGTCCAGCCCGGACGACCCCGCCGTGCGTGAGCTCAAGGTCGTGATGGGCACGCCCGAGCTGCGCAACCTCGCGCTCGACCACTTCCACGACCACCAGGACGAGCTGGCCGACGCCGTCGGCCGCCGGTTGGGCGTGTCCGGCGACACCCTGGTGCCTCAAGTCCTCGCCGGCGTGATCAGCACGACGCTCTGGGCCGTGATCGAGCACTGGGTGGGCGAGGGCGCCGACGTCGAGCAGCTCCCCGCCCTGGTCGAGAAGGGCTTCGAGTTGATCAGCTCGGGCTTCGACACCAGCCTCGGCCGAGCGGCCGACGCCACCTCCTCCGACTGACCACCTTGCCAGGAAGCGGCGTTGTACGGTGACGCCGTGCCGGTACGGGTGGGTTTCCTGGGGTCGGGACTGATCGCCGGCTACCACGCCCGCTCGCTGGGGCAGTCGGGCGCCGAGTTCGCCTGGGCCGGGGCGTACGACCCGGACCTGAAGCGGTGTGTGCGTTTCGCCGAGGCCACCGGCGCCACGGCGTGCGCGTCCGAGGACGAGGTGCTCGACGGCTGCGACGCCGTGTACGTCTGCACGTGGACGTCCGAGCACCCCCGGCTGGTGGCCGCCGCCGCCGAGCGGGGCCTGGCCGTCTTCTGCGAGAAGCCGCTCGCCGTCGACCTCGACGGGGCGCGGGCGATGGCGGCCGCGGTCCGCTCCGCCGGCGTGGTGAACCAGGTCGGGCTGGTCCTGCGGCACTCACCGGCCTTCGCCCTGGCGCGGGCGATCGTCCACGACCCCGAGGCCGGACGACGCATGGCGGTGCTGTTCCGCGACGACCAGTACATCCCCACGCAGGGGATGTACGCCTCGACCTGGCGGGGCGACCCCGCCCGGGCCGGCGCCGGCACGCTGATCGAGCACTCCATCCACGACGTCGACCTGCTCGAACACGTCGTCGGGCCGATCGAGTCGGTGTCGGCCCGGACGTCCGAGTTCCACGGGATCGACGGCATCGAGGACGCCGTCGCCGTGTCGGTGGCGTTCGCCGGCGGGGCCGTGGGGACGCTGATCTCCGTGTGGCACGACATGCTCGACCGGCCCAACATGCGCCGGCTCGAGGTCATCAGCGAGTCGGGCTGGGCCTGCGTCGAGAACGACTGGACGGGCCCGGTGTCCTGGTCCCGTCCCGGCCAGCCCGCCCAGGTGGCCGAGGGCGACTCGCTCATCGCCGAGGTGGCCCGCCGGGGGCTGACCTCCGGCAACCCCGACGGCGCCTTCGTCGCCGCCGTCGCCGCCCGCACGCCCACCTCCCCCGACCTGGCCTCCGCCGTCCGCGCCCACGAGCTCGTCGACGCCGCCTACCGCTCCGCCGCCAAGGGCAGCATCCCCATACCGGTGTGAGACCGCCGGGGCGGTCGTCAGTCGGCGAGGGCCCAGGCGGCCCAGGTGGCGGACATCGCCAGGGCCGCGGCGAGCTGGAGGAGGGTGGCGAGGCCGAAGCCCTTGATCGTCGCCCAGGTCGAGCGCCAGGCGACCGTGGCGTCCTGGGTGCGGAGGTGCTCGCCGACGTACACCCCGAGGACGCCCCCGATGGCGAGGCCGACGACGGGGATCACGAAGAAGCCGACGATCCCGAGGGCGGCGCCGAGGAGGACCGACGTCCGGGCGGCGCCGGCGGCGCCCGCCACCCGGGCCGGGACGACGAAGCCGGCCAGCGTCCCCAACGCGGCGAGGATCGTCATGACGGCGAAGGCGGCGGTCCCGACCCCGCCGAAGCCCTCGCTGAGCCCGTAGAGCAGGCCGGCGCCCCACGCCAGGCCGATACCGGGGACGAGGGGCAGCACCGTCCCCACGGTCCCGACCGCCAGCAGGATCGCGACCAGCACTTCCACGCCGTCCATCGGCGGGACCCTAGACGGGCGCCGGGCCCCCGCCGGTCGCCCCGCGACGGCGCGGCGAGCACCCGGCTACAGGCGGTCGACGGCGACCAGGTCGGCCACGGCGCGGCCCTCCTCGTCGGAGGCCTCCAGGCGGACGGCGGCCCGCAACACCCAGTCGTGGTCAGCGGCGGGGTCGTCGAGCACCTGGGTGACCGTCCACACCTCCGGCCCTTCCTCCAGCCGGAACAGGCCGGCGGCGCGGGCGCCGGGGCCGATGCCCACCGCGTCGTGCTCGTCCCAGTACGGGGCCATCGCCGCCTCGACCCGTCCGGCGTTCCACGAGCCCGAGCCCTCCCGCGCCGCCAGCTCGTCGTAGGCGCCCCGGGCCAGCAGCTCGACCCAGCGGAACAGCTCGTTGCGGACCATGACCCGGAACGCCCGCACGTTGGCCGTGAGCCGGGCCGGCTCGGCCGCCCCCGAGGGGCCGCCGGCGAGCCCACCCTCCACGGGAACCGCGATGCCCGCAGCCTCGGCGAGCACGTCGTCGGGGTGGCGGAGCTGCTCCCACTCGTCCAGCAGGCTGGAGTCGACCTGGCGGACCATCTCCCCCAGCCACTCGGTGAGGTCGAAGACCTCCTCGGTCTTGGCGTCCTCCGGGACCGTCTGGACCAGCCCCTTGTAGGCGTCGGACAGGTACCGCAGCAGCAGGCCCTCCGACCGGGCCAGCCCGTAGTGGCCGATGTAGTCGGTGAAGGTCATCGCCCGCTCGTACAGCTCGCGGGCCACCGACTTGGGACGGATCGTGTGGTCCGCCGCCCACGGGTGCACGGCCAGGTACTGGTTGAACAGGTCGTAGGTGAAGTCGCGCAGGGGCTTGGGGTGCTCGAGCTTGTCGAGCTCCTCCATGCGCTGCTCGTACTCGACGCCGTCGGCCTTCAGCTTCGCCAGGGTCTCGGTCCGCAGGCGGTCGAGCTGGGCGTTGAGCACGACGCCCGGGTTGTCCAGCACCGACTCGACGAGCGAGAGGACGTCCAGCGGGTAGGTCTCCGACGACCGGTCGAGGTGCGAGATGGCCGTGAGCACGAACGGCGACAGCGGCTGGTTGAGGGCGAAGTCGGCCTGCAGGTCGACCGTGACCCGCACGAGCCGGCCGTCGGCGTCGGGCGTGTCGAGCCGCTCGACCACGCCGGCACCGAGCAGCGACCGGTACATCGCGATGGCCCGGCGGATGTGCTGGCGCTGGCGGGGCCGCTGGTCGTGGTTCTGGGTGAGCAGCGCCCGCATGGCCCCGCAGCCGTCGCCCGGCCGGTCCAGGACGTTGAGCAGCATCGAGTGCGACACGGCGAAGCTCGAGGTCAGCGCCTCGGGCGAGGCGTGGATGAGGCGGGTGAACGTGTCCTCGGTCCAGGGGACGAAGCCCCGCTGCGGCGGCTGCCTGCGCACGACCTTGCGCCGCTTCTTGGGGTCGTCGCCGGCCTTGGCCAGGTTCCGCTCGTTCTCGATGACGTGTTCGGGGGCCTGCGCCCACACGTAGCCGACCGTGTCGTAGCCGGCCCGTCCGGCGCGCCCGGCGATCTGGTGGAACTCGCGGGCGGAGAGGTGGCGGGCCTTGGTCCCGTCGAACTTGTGGAGCTGGGTGAACAGGACGGTGCGGATCGGGACGTTGATGCCGACGCCCAGCGTGTCGGTCCCGCAGATGACCTTGAGATGGCCCTCCTGCGCCAGGCGCTCGACCAGCCGCCGGTACTTCGGGAGCATGCCGGCGTGGTGCACGCCGATGCCGTGGCGGACCAGGCGCGACAGCGTCCGCCCGAACCCCGGCCCGAAGCGGAAGGCGCCGATGGCCTCGCCGATGGCGTCCTTCTCCGCCCGGGAGCACATGTTCACGCTCATCAGCGCCTGCGCCCGCTCGACCGCCGATTGCTGCGTGAAGTGGACCACGTAGACGGGCGCCCGGTCGGTGGCCAGCAGGTCGTCGATGGTCTCGTGCATGGCCGTGCGGCGGTAGGCGAAGTCCAGCGGGACTGGCCGGGTGGCGTTGCGGACGGCGACCGTCGGCCGCCCGGTCCGCTTGGTGAGCTCGGCCTCGAAGCGGGAGGTGTCCCCCAGGGTCGCCGACATGAGCACGAACTGCGCCTGGGGCAGCGTGAGAAGGGGCACCTGCCAGGCCCAGCCCCGGTCGGGGTCGGCGTAGTAGTGGAACTCGTCGATGACGACCTGTCCGACGTCGGCCGACTCGCCGTCGCGCAGCGCCATGTTGGCCAGGACCTCGGCCGTGCAGCAGATCACCGGGGCGGCCGGGTTCACGGCGGCGTCGCCGGTGAGCATCCCGACCCGGTCGGAGCCCAGCTCGCGGCACAGGTCGAAGAACTTCTCCGACACGAGCGCCTTGATCGGCGCCGTGTAGAACGTCCGCCGGCCCTCGGCCAGGGCGGCGACGTGGGCGGCGAGCGCCACCAGCGACTTGCCCGACCCCGTGGGCGTGCCCAGCACGACGTTGGCGCCGGAGAAGGCCTCGAGGATGGCCTCCTCCTGCGCCGGGTACAGCGTCAGGCCACGCCCCGCCGTCCAGCCGGTGAAGCCGTCGAGCAGCTCGTCGGCGGCGAGGACGGGGACGTCCTCACCCGCGTCCCGCGCCGCCTCCCGGTCGTGCCGGGTCGGCAGGTCGAGGACGTCGGCGAGCGTGGCCATCGCCGTCGATCATGCCCGCTGCGCAAGCCCGCGCCCCGATCGTGCCGGGGCGCGGGCGGGCGGCGGGTCAGCCCGGCTGCTCGTAGGTCGGGACGATCACGGCCCGGGCCAGGGTGTGCTGCCACAGGTTGAAGCCCACGACGGCGGGCGACGCCGACTCGTCGGGGCCCAGCTTCTCGACGTCGACCGCGTGGACGGCCGTGACGTAGCGGTGGGGCCCGTGGCCGGGAGGCGGGAACGGGCCGACGTACTCGTTGCCGCCGGCGTCGTTGCGGGCGTGGACCGCGCCCTCGGGGAGGAGCGCCTGGTCGGCCGACGCCGCCCCGAGCGGCAACTCGGTGACCGAGCCCGGGATGTCGAACAGCACCCAGTGCCAGAACCCGCTGCCCGTGGGGGCGTCGGGGTCGTACATCGTGACGGCGAAGCTCTTCGTCTCGGCCGGGAAGCCCTCCCAGCGCAGCTGGGGCGAGGTGTTCCCCCCGCCGCCGACCTGGGCCTGGTCGATCGGCTTCCCGTCGGCCAGCTGCTGGCTGGTCACCGTGAACGACGGCACGGGCGGCAGGTAGTCGTACGGGATGGGCGGCCGCGGGCGGTCGGTCATGGGTCCTCCACTCGTCGTCGATGCGGATCCGGCGGCCGCGCCCGTGGTGCGCGGCGTTGCCGTACCCAGGCTCGCGCGGCGACGCCCCCCTAGCCTGCCCGTCGTGGGAGACGCCACCCCCCGAATCGTCGTCTCGACCGGCCCGTGGCTCGACGCCCTGGCCGAGGCCGTTCAGGCGGGCGGCGCCGAGCCCGTCCCCGTCGACGCCGCCGACCTGGAGACCGCGGACGCCGACCACGTGGACGGCGCCGAGGCCATCGTCTGGGGCGACCCCCGCGACGCCGGCCCCCTGGGCGACCTGCTCGACGCCCGGCCGGGCATCCGCTGGGTCCAGCTGCCGTGGGCGGGGATCGAGCCCTACGTCGACGTGGTCCGGGCCCACCCCGCCCCCACGTGGACCTGTGGCAAGGGCGTCTACGCCGACCCCGTCGCCGAGCACGCCCTGGGGCTGGCCCTGGCGGGGATGCGGCACCTCGACCGCTACGCCCGGGCCGGTCGCTGGACGGCCCAGGCCGGCATCAACCTGATCGGCGCCCGGGTCACGATCCTGGGCGGCGGTGGGATCGCCGAAGCCCTGCTGCGCCTGCTGGCGCCGTTCCGGGCGGACGTCACGGTCGTCCGCACGACGCCGCGCCCGATGGACGGCGCCACCCGCGTCCTCCCGGTCGCGGACACCGACGCCGCCCTGGCCGGCGCGCAGCTCGTCGTGCTGGCGCTGCCGCTGACGCCCGCGACGCGCGGCGTGATGGACCGACGGCGGCTGGGCCTCCTGGCGCCGGGCGCCTGCCTCGTCAACGTGGCGCGGGGCGAGCACGTGGTCACGGACGACCTGGTGGCGGCGCTGTCCGACGGGACGCTCGGCGCCGCCGGCGTCGACGTCACCGACCCCGAGCCGCTGCCGGACGGCCACCCGCTCTGGTCGCTCCCCAACGCCATCGTGACCCCGCACACGGCCAACACCGCCGCCATGGGGCGGCCGCTCCTGGCCGCCCGCGTGCGCGAGAACGTCCGCCGCTGGGTCACCGGCGAGCCGCTCCTCGGCCTGGTCGACCCCGCCCGGGGCTACTGAGGCCTCTCCCCCGGCCGTATTTCGCTCGGCCCGTCCCGGGCCGGCTGTCACCATCGGGTGATGGAGGAGGGACACGGCGGCGGCGGTAGGGCCGGCAACCGATCACCTGCGGGAAGGTACGAGCCCGCGATCGTCGCCCGCGGCATGACCAAGGCGTTCCCGACCGGGCGGGGGCGGGCCCGGCGGATGGTCGAGGCCGTGCGCGACGTGTCCTTCACCGTGGCCCCGGGCGAGCGGGTGGCCTACATCGGGCCGAACGGGGCCGGGAAGTCCACGTCGATCAAGGTCCTGACCGGCATCCTCCACGCCACGGCCGGCGACGTCCGCGTCCTCGGGCTCGTCCCGTGGCGGCAGCGGCGCCAGCTGGCCCGGCGCATCGGCACCCTGTTCGGCCAACGGTCGCAGCTGTGGTCCGAGCTGACGCCCCGCCAGTCGTACCGGATGCTGGCGTCCATCCACGGCCTCGACCCCTCCCGCCAGGACGCCCGCCTCGGCGAGCTGGGCGAGTTGCTCGACGCCGCCCACCTGTTCGACCAGCCCGTTCGCAGCATGTCCCTGGGCCAGCGCATGCGCTGCGAGCTGGCCGCCTGCATGCTGCACGAGCCCGACGTCCTGTTCCTGGACGAGCCGACGATCGGCCTCGACCTGCTGGCCAAGCAGCGGTTCCGGCAACTGCTGGTCCGGCTCAACGTCGAGAGCGGCACGACGACGTTCCTGACCTCGCACGACGTCGCCGACGTCGAGGCCGTCGCCGAGCGGGTCGTGGTCATGAACCACGGGCGGATCATCTACGACGACGCCGTCGCCGCCATGCGGCGGACGTTGCTGGCCACGAAGCTGGTCGAGGTCCGGCTGGCCGCCCCGGCCGGCCCCCTGGCGCTGGAGGGCGTCACGGTCGTCGAGCACGACGACACCCACGCCCGCCTCGTCGTCGACACCGGCCGGCGGTCGGTGCGCGACGTCCTCGACACGGTGCTCGACGGGTGGCCCGTCGCCGACATCTCGGTCACCGACCCGCCGCTCGAGCAGGTCATCACCGAGGTCTACAACGCCCCGGACACGCCGGACACCCCGGACACCCCGGACACGCCCGACACCCCGGGGGACGCGGCCGGGTCGCCCGCCGCCGCCGGTCCCGGCCCCGCCGCGCCCGCCGCCGCCGGTCCCGGTCACGCCGCGCCCGTCCCCGAGGGGACGGCGACGTGAGGGGGCACTGGGCCGTCGTGGTGGCGACCGCCGCCGCCCGGCGGACCCTCTCCGACCGCGCCGGCCTGGCCGTCGGGACGCTGTTCTACCTGCTGGTCACCGGCGTGATCTCCACGGTGTGGCGGACGGCGGCCGGCGAGTCCGACACCGGGCTCGTCGCCGGGTACAGCGCCGCCGCCCTCGGCTGGTACCTGGCCGCGTCCGAGGTCACGGCGGTCGCCATCAACCCACGCCTGATCGAGGCCATCGGCGAGGACATCGCCGGCGGGGCCGTCGAGTCCGAAATGCTGCGCCCGGCCCCCGTCGTCGGCGTGCGCCTGGCGGCCGCACTCGGAACCGCACTGCCGCGCATCGCCTGCTGCGCCGTCGGCGGGTCGGCCCTTGCCCTGGCCACCGCCGGTTCCCCGCCGGACGCGGCCGGGCTGGCGCTGGCGGCGCCGGCGCTCGTCCTCGGCGTCGCCTGCAACCTCGCCACCCAGCACGCCGCGGCCGCCGCCGCCTTCTGGCTGCGCGACGCCAAGTCGGCGTGGTTCCTCTACCAGAAGTTCGTGTTCATGCTGGGCGGGCTGCTGCTGCCGATCGAGGTCCTACCCGGGTGGCTCGAGCGGGTCGCCACGCTCCTGCCCTTCGCCGCCATGGCCTACGTGCCCGGCCGGCTGGCGTCCGGCCACGTCGAGCCCGGGCTGCTCCTGGTCCAGGTCGGGTGGCTGGCGGTCATGACGGCACTGGCGGCCCTGGCGTTCGCCCGCGGCGAGCGGCGGTTGCAGGCGGTCGGGGCGTGACCCGGGCCTCCACCGCCCGGGCCGTCGGCGCCACGTTCCGGGCCGCCGCCGCCGAGGCGTTCGCCAACCGGGCGTCGTTCTGGTCCCAGGCGACGATCATGATCCTCAACGACGTCGCCTGGGTCGGGTTCTGGGTGGTGTTCTTCCACGAGGTCGGCAGCCTCCGGGGCTGGGAGGCCGACGACGTGCTGCTGCTGTTCTCCGTGCTCACGACGGCGGCCGGGCTGGTGCTCGGCCTGCTGGCCAACGCCCGGCGGATCGGTGCCCTGGCCGGCGACGGCGAGCTCGACGCCACGCTGACGCTGCCGGTCCCGCCGCTCGCCCACCTGCTGGCCCGGCGGGTCGAGCCCGTCCACATCGGCGACACGCTGTTCGGCATCGGCCTGTTCGCCCTCGCCGGGTCGCCCACGCCCACCCGGACGGCGATGTTCGTCCTCGCCGCGGTGGCCGGCGCCGCCGTCATGGTCGGCTTCGTGGTCGCCATCCAGTCGCTCGCCTTCTTCGCCGGGCGCAACGAGGGCGGCGACCTGGGCGTCCACGCCGTGATCCTGCTGGCGTCCTACCCCGCCGAGTTATTCCGGGGCCTGCCCCGGGCGGTCCTGTACTCCGTGGTCCCGGCGGCCTTCGTCTCGACCGTCCCTGCCACGCTCGTCAGCGACTTCGACCTCACGGCCGCGGCGGGCCTCCTGGCCGCGGCGACCCTCAGCGTCCTCACCGGCTGGTCCGTCTTCACGGTGGGCCTCCGCCGCTACACGTCGGGCGCCGCCTGGTCCCGCGCCTGACGGATCAGGGGTCGACGACGGCCCGGTAGATGGTGTCGACGAGGGCCGGGCGGCGGTACCCGAGGCTGCCCGGATCGACGCTGCCGTTGAGATGGCAGGCGACCACCAGGCCGTGCGCCGGGTCGGCGAAGGCGGCGGTCATGCCCCGGAAACCCGAGTGGCCGAAGGCGCCGTCGCCCACCCGCGTCCCGAAGTCGTGCTCACCGAGCCCGACCATGAACCCGAGGCCGTACCCGCAGGTGCGGCCCATCACGGGGTCGGCGCCGTGGCTCTGCGGCGTCACGAGCGCAGCCAGGGCGCCGGCCGGGAGGGCGCCGGCCAGCGGGCCGCTCGGCGGCGTGCGGATCGCCGCCAGGACCGCCTCGTACAGCCGCCCGAGGCCGCTGGCGCTGGCGGTGTTGCCGATCGCCGGGCTGGACAGGGCCCGCAGCCGGCGCGTCCGCTCGCCCAGCAGCGGGACGAGGCGCGGGCCCTCGACCTGGGCGTTCACGCCGATGCGCCCGCGGTGGGCGTCGTACTCGTCGTCGGTCATGCCGGCCACGAACAGGTCGTCGCCCGTGCCCGCCGGCTCGAGGACCCGGCGGCGGGCGAACGCCCGGGTGGGCTCGCCGGCCAGCGCCTCGACCACCATCCCGAGGACGTGCCAGGCCGCCACCTCGCTGTAGGCGACGTCGCCGGGCCGCCAGCCGTCGGGTGGGCGGGTCCCGAGCGCCAGGCCCTCCCGGGCCCGCGGCGGCGAGGCCAGGTACGTCACCGGGCTGAGGCGGTGGAGGCCGGCGGTGTGGCCGAGCAGGGCGTCCACCCGCAGGCCGGCGACGTGGTCGGGCAGGCGCCGGTCGTCGAGCACGTCGCCCACCCGGTCGTCGAACGACAGCTCGCCGTCCCCGACCAGGGCGGCGACTGCGAGGGCCAGGACCGGCATGCCGGCGCAGTAGACGGCGAACATCGTGTCCCGCTCGACGGGCACGTCCAGGCCGTCGACGCCCACGGCCAGGTCGAGGACCGGCGTCCCGTCCACCGACACGTACAGCTGGCCGCCGGTCCCGAAGACCCGCTCCTCGGCCTCGCGGGCGAGGAACTCCTCGATGTCGGCGAGTTGGAGCTCCGGGGACGACGAGCTCACGACCCCTCCCCCACCGCCGGCCCGTCCGGACCGCCCGCGGCGCCCGGACTGCGCGCGGCGGCGCCCGGATCGCCGGCGGCCTCGGGTGCGGGTGCGACCGCGACCATCGCGCCGGCGGCCACGGCGGACTCCCGGACGGCGGCCGCCATCGTCGCCCAGCCGGGCGAGGACAGCAGGTCGCCCAGCAGGGCGATGCCCCGGACGGCCGGCGTGGTCAGCCGCCGACGGGCCTCGATGCACTCCTCGCTGTCGTACAGACCGAGCAGGAGCATGAGCGTGGCCACGTCACCGTCGATGCCGCCCGACCGCAGGCTCTCGAGGACGTCGAGGCCACCGGTGCGCTCGGCCAGGGCGAGGGCGTAGCGGCGTTGGACAGTGACGTCCGGCGTCCCCTCCGGCCGGCCGAGGCCGCTGCCGACGACCCGGCCGCGCTCGATGCGGTGCCAGGTCGCCACCGTGCCGAACGGGGAGTCGGTCAGCACCTGCTGGACGACGAACGGCTCGGCGGTCGGGACCTCGGGCAGCGCACCGCCCCAGTCCACCATCACCTCGTCGAGGGGAGGGGGCGGCAACCGCCGGCCGGACGCCGGGTCGAGGACGGCGGTGGCGCGCAGCACCCGATCGCCGAGGCCGGTCCGGGTGAGGAGCGCCACGTGCGCGGCGAGCACCTGCCCGAGGACCACGTCGGCCGTCCCCGGGTGCGCACCGGGCCCCCAGGCGACCAGCCGCCCCTCCCGGAACGTCTGGTGGTGGACCACCCCGCGCGTGCCCTGGACCGCCCGGTACTCGACCGCCAGGTCCACCGCCGGGAACGCCACGCCACCGGCGGCCTCCCCCATCCGGGCGAACCACCCCGGCGAGAACAACGCCAGCCGCTCGTCACTCACGTCGCACTCGTGAAGCTCCGTCCATCTACGTCGGGCCGGCGAAGGTTTCGTCGCCGTTGCCGTGGTGGGCCCACACGACGCCGCTCGGCTCGGCGGTCGTGCCGACGTCGAGGTGGCCGTCGCCGTCCTCGTCGAGGACCTCGATGTCCCACGAGAACTCGTCCCGCCCGGCGACAGCCCGCCGGGCGCGGACCGTACCAGCCGTTACCGCCAGTACCGGAGCGCCGAGGACCGCCGAAGATCCGCCTCCGAGCCCCCCGGGTCAGGACAGGAGGCGGGTGGCGC
>DATFOS010000204.1:0-10582 GCA_035265325.1 Acidimicrobiales bacterium | reverse complement strand
GCTCGCCGACCAGCATGATCGGTGCCGGGACGGGGCCCTCGCCGAACACGACCTGCGTGGCGTCCCGGTAGAGGTCGCAACGGGTGCAGCCCTCGGCGGACTCGGCGACCACCCGCAGGGCCCGTCCGTCCCCGGGCCCCGGCACGGGGTCGGCCGGGCCGGTCCCGCCGCTCCCGGGGACGGCGTCGCTCATCCCACCGCCCCCGGCGGCTCGGCCTCGACCCGCACGGCCGCCTCCTCGGCGGGCATCGGCTCGTGCTCGGTCGCGTAGTCGCGGGTGGTCTCGTCGCCGCTGAACTGATCGTCCTCCGCGAGCGGGCCGAGCTCCTCGCGTTGGCCGGGCGACGCCACCAGGTCCTTCTCCAGGTCGTCGCCGACGTCGACGTCGCTCTCGCCGGCCACGACGACACCGGCACCGGCGTCGGGCCCCTGCTCCCAGACCTCGGGCTCGAGGTCGTCGACCGGCTCGCCGTCATCGAGGTCGTCTTCGGGGGCCTCGACCCCCGTGGCCTCCTCGTCGTAGATGCCGAGGGGCTGGTCGGGCGGGTAGTCGGCGGAGAGGTTCTCGTCGAGCTCTTCGCCGTTCTGGTCGATGTCGGACATGTCGCGAAAGGTACCCACCGCCGCGGGCGCCAACCGCGCCGCGGGCACGGGCGTGACCGGTCGCGTCGTTTACGAACGGTCCGTCGGGGCAGACCACACGGTGACCCGTCTTTGACGGAGGAGATGATCATGGACCTGCTCAAGCGCCGTGAACAGCGCAGTGGTGAGGACCGCACCCGTCCGCCGGGACAGTCCGCCACGTCGACGTCCGGCTGGTCGGACGCTCCGGTGGACGAGCCCCGCGGCGACACCACGTCCGCACCGGTCGTGGACCCGCCGAGGGCCTCCCCGCCGATCGACGCCCCGCCGCCCCGCACCGAGGACCGCCACGGCTACGAGGGCCGGCACGACCCGGACCCGTTCGACACGGCCGTCGACCGGACGGTCCCGACGCGCGCGGTCGACCGCGACCGTGACAACGACGGCGTGGACGACCGCGACGAGGGGCGGACGCCCGACCGGCACGAGGTCGTCGAGGACGTCGTCGTCACCCGCTGGTCGATCGCCGACCTGGTCGTGACGCTGATCGGCGCCGCCCTGGCGCTGGCCGGCGCCGTCGGCCTGATTCGCGCCGAGATCGACAGCAGCTGGTACGACCCGGTGGTCGGCGTCGCCGGTGGCGACCACACCGCCCTGCTGGCGGCGGCCGAGCTGGGCGCCGGCGTGCTCATCGCCCTGGCCGGCATCGCCCGGCGCCGGGTGATCGCCACCCTGCTGGGCCTGGCGCTCGCCGTCGGTGCCGCCGTGGCCGCCATCGAGACGGCCGAGGTCGACCGAGAGCTGGCCATCGAGGACTGGTGGGCCTGGATGCTCTGCGGCGCCGGCGTGGTCGTGGTGCTGATGGCCCTCGTGCCCCGCAAGGGCCGCATCCGCCGGATGTCGGCCGAGTCCTGACCCCGACGTAGCGATCACCGCTGGACCACCCAGCAGCGACGGCGCCGGACCCGGCAACGATGCCGGCCCGGCGCCGTGACGCGTCCGGAGACGAAGCTCGGGGCCGCCCCGACGGTTACCGGTGGGCGACCGGGCGGTCGTCGGCCGACTCGGAGTCGTCGTCCTGCCGACCGGGGCCGAACCTGTTCCAGGCGAACCAGCCCAGCGCCACCAGGACCACCGCGATCACCACGTACTGCAGGTAGCCGACGTACTCGCCGACCTGCTCCCAGCGGTCGCCGAGGGCGTAGCCGGCGCCGACGAGGGCGGAGTTCCACGTCAGGCTGCCGAGCAGCGTGAACAGAGAGAAGCGCAGGATCGGCATGCGCCGGAAGCCGGCCGGGATCGACACGAGCGACCGGATCAGCGGCACGCAGCGCCCGATCAGCACCGCCGTGCCGGACCGCTTGTCGAACCAGTTCTCGGCCTTGTCCAGGTCGTCCGGGCTGAGGCGGAGCACCCGCCCCCAGCGCTCGACGATCGCCCGCAGGCGCTCCGGCCCGATGGCGGCGGCGATGCCGTACAGCGCCCAGGCGCCCACCAAGGAGCCGATCGTCGCGGCCACCACCATGCCGACCAGGTGCGCCCGGCCCTGCCCGGCGACGAACCCGGCCAGCGGCAGCACGATCTCGGAGGGGATCGGGGGGAACAGGTTCTCGAGGGCGATGAGGAAGGCGACGCCCACGTAGCCGAGGGCATCGACGACGTCGGCGACCCACTCGGTTACGGAATCGAGCACGAGAAACCCCAAACGCGCGACGGCTGGACCCCGGGCATCCTAGTTTCCGGCGGTTTGCGGCCCCTCGGGGGACCCTCGTCGACCCGGCCGACGCGCGACGCACGGTGACATGATCGGGCGTGCACTCGCTGGTCATCGACACGGACGGCGGTATCGACGACGCGGTCGCCCTGTGGTGGGCGTTGTCCCGGCCGGACGTGGAGGTCGTGGCGGTCCTCGCGACGTGGGGCAACGTCGGGGCGGACGGTGCCGCCGCCAACGTGGCCCGCATCCTGGCCGCGGCCGGGCGGCCCGACATCCCGGTGGCCCTCGGCGTCGAGGGCCCGATCGGCCCCACGCCTCTGGGGCGCCGGAGCGGCCACGTCCACGGCGAGGACGGCCTCGGTGGGTGCGCCGAGAGGTGGCCTACGGGCCACGCCGGCCTGGCCGCCGAGCCGGCCGGCGAGCTGCTCGCCCGGCTCACCGCCGAGCGGCCGGGCGAGCTCGGCCTCGTCACGGTCGGCCCGTTGTCGACCGTGGCCCAAGCCCTGCGCGCCGAGGCGGGCATCGCCAGCCGGGTCCGCAGCCTCACGGTCATGGGCGGGTCGGTGGCGGCCGGCGGCAACGCCCTGCCGCTCGCGGAGGCCAACATCGCCCACGATCCGACGGCGGCGGCCGAGGTCGTGGCCGCGCCGTGGGCCACCGAGGAGCGGCCCCTGCTCGTCGGGCTGGACGTGACGCGCTACGCCCTCCTCGGGCCGGACGAGCTGGCCCTGGCCGGCGCCGGCCACACGGTCGCCGGCCGGTTCCTGGCCGAGCCGCTCGCCCACTACGCCGGCTACTACGCCCGCTCGGAGCAGGCCCCGGCCGGCTGGTCGCCGTGCCACGACCTGGCGGCGACGATCGCTGCCGTGGACACCGCCCTGGTCACGGAGGCGAGGGTCGTCCCGCTGGCGGTCGACACCGGCGGTTCCGCCGCCTGGGGCGCCACCGTGGCGGACCTACGGCCGCGGCCCGAGGCCGACGACGCCCCGCCGGGCTTCGCGTCCTGGCGGGTGGCGCTGGACGCCGACGCCGGCCGGCTGCGGGCCGAGTTCGGGTGGCTGGTGGGCGGCGACCTCACCTGAGCCGCCGGGACCGGCACGGCCGGGTCGTCGGTGCGGCGACAGGCCCGTTTAGGGGAGCGGGGCGTCGTCCGCGTGGTCGGCGGCGACGGTGGCGGAGAGGTGGGTCAGCTGCCAGGTCACCGGCTGGTCGCAGTCGGGACAGGCAGGGGCCTCGTCGGGCGGGCCGAGGGCACGCAGGTCGCCGGCGGCGGGGCAGTCGTGGTCGACGACCTCCCACGAGCCGGGGCGGGGGATCGGGTCGCCGGTCCGCACCCGCGTGCCCACGTCGAGCGGCGAGCGGCCGACCGAGTGATCGCCCGGGGCGGGCTCGTAGGCGTCGGTCACGGGATCACCGGCGCCGGCTCGGGCCCCGGGTGGACCGGCGGGTCGGGCGGGAGCGGGATGGGGCCGGGCGGCTCCGGTGCCGGCGGCGGCATCGGGGGCGCCGGCGGCTCGGGGATCGGGTCCGGCGGCGGCAGCGGCGTCATGGGCCGCGCCTACCCGCCGGGGGGCGGCGTCATCCGCGGGCCGTCGCCGGCTCCTCGTGCGGCTCGTGCCCCTGCTCCGGCTGCGCCTCCTCGCCGTGGCCGTCGCCGGCCGCGCCAACCTCCGCGGCGGACCGGCGCGCGTCGCGCTTGTGGCGGGCGTTGGCCCGCATGACCTGCAGGCCGGCGACCGCACCGCCGACGTAGGCCGCACCCTGGGCGACGCAGGCTGCGCACATGCCGACGAGGTTACCGGCTCAGCCCGTCGAGGCCGGGGCCGACGTCGAGCCGGCCGGGGCCGCGCCCGGCGCGGGCGGGCCCGGGTCGACCGCCGGCCGCCGCGAACGAAGGAACGCGACGGTCTCGCGGACGGCCAGCGCCACGAAGAACTGGGCAACGGCCACGCCCGCCACGGTGGCGGCAGCGGCCGTGTCCTGGTGGTAACTGGTGGCGAGGCCGACGACGACCGCCAGGCAGCCGAGCGCCACGCTGGCCGCCATCGCGGCCGGCAGCCGGCGGACCACCAGCGTGGCGGTGGCGGGCGGCGCCACCAGCAGGCCGAACACAAGCAGCGTCCCGACCACGCGGAACGAGGCCACGATCGCCAGGGCGAGCAGCGCCAGCATGGCGGCGTGCGCAAGGGCCGGCCGCTGGCCGAGGGCCGCGGCCTTCTCCCGGTTGAACGACAGCGCCAGGAACGGCCGGTACAGGACGGCGACGGCGAGCAGGGTGAGGCCCGCCACCACGGCCTGCATCCGCAGCTGGGGCGGCCGGACGCCGAGGATGTCCCCGAACAGGAAGGCGGTCAGGTCGCCGGCGTAGGTGTCCTCCCGGCTGATGATCACGACGCCGAGGGCGAGCATGCCCACGAACAGCAGCCCGATGCCCGTGTCCTCGGACAGGTGGGCCCGGCGGTTCACGAGGTTGATCCCCCCGACCATGAGGGCCGCGCTGACGAGCGCCCCGAGGGTCACGTCGAGCCCCCACAGGAACGCCAGGGCGATGCCCGGGAGCACCCCGTGGGCCAGGGCGTCGCCCATGAACGACAGCCCCCGGACCACGACCCACGTACCGATCAGCGAGGTCGTGACCGCCACGAGCAGGCCGGCGAGCAGGGCCCGCTGGGTCAGCTCGGACCCGAAGGCGTCGCTGAACCAGGCGATCACGCCAGGGCCTCGGCGATCCGCTCGGCGTTGGTGCGCATCATCTCGACGTAGGTGGCGCCGCCCGACCCTTCGTCGCCGAGCGACTCGCTGAACAGCGGCACGACGCGGACGTCGCCCACGGTCTCGGCCAGGGCGTCGGCGAGGGTGGCGGGGGAGGACGTCTCGGCGAAGATGGCGGGGACGCCGGCCTCCTCGACCACCTCGGCCAGCGCCTCCACCTCGGCGGAGGACGGCTCGGCCTGGGTGGTCCCGGCCGGGATGACCGCGCCGACGACCTCGAAGCCGTAGCGCTGGGCGAAGTAGCCGAAGACCTCGTGGTTCGTGACGAGCCGGCGGCGCTCGGCGGGGATCGCCGCCAGGTCCTGCTCGACCTCGGTGTCGAGCCCCTCGAGCGCGGCCATGTAGTCGGTCGTGTTGGCCTCGATCGTCTCGGCGTTCACCCCGTCCAGCTCGGCGATGCGGTCGCCGAGCGCCCGGGCCACCTCGATCATGCCGGTGGGGTCCGTCCAGACGTGGGGGTCGGCTTCGGCGTCGTCGTGGCCGTGGTCGAGCTCGTCCCCGTGCTCGCCCTCGGCCTCCCCCGCCTCGTCGGCGGCGTGCTGGTCGGCGAACGTGAGCAGCTCGACGTGGTCGGTGGCCCGGAAGACGGGGGTGCCGTCCTCTTCGACGGCGGTGATCGTGTCCTCCATCGCCTGCTCGAACGCGGCCCCGTTGACCACCGCCAGGTCGGCGGACGCGAGACTCTCGGCCTCGCGGGCGGAGAGCGCCGCCTCGTGCGGGTCGGCGCCCGGGGGCATCAGGACCTGCACGTCGACCTCGCCCCCGGCGAGCTCGCCGGCCACGTCGCCGAGGATCGACGTCGTCACCACGACCTGGGGACGCCCGTCGCCGGCGGCCGACCCCGACTCCCCGCACGCGGCGGCCAGGGCCACCAGCGCCATGGGAGTGAGAATTGCTCTCATTCGCATGGGCGGTAGTATGTCGAGAACGATTCTCAGTCGCAACCGCCACCCTCGACACCCGGACGGACATGGCCTCCCTCCTCACCTCCACCGCTGCGCCCGTCACGCCGACCCCGCCCGCGCGTGACGCGTCCGAGCCGGCCGTGCGGCTGCGCGACGTCGTGGCCCGGCGGGGTGGGACGCCGGTGCTCCGGGTGGCGCACCTCGACCTGCCGGGTGGGGCGGTCTCGGCGGTCGTCGGGCCGAACGGGTCCGGCAAGTCGACGCTCCTGCACGTGGTGGCGGGCCTGCTGCCGGGCGTCCAGGGCCAGGTGCGCGTGCTGGGGCGGCGGCCGGCCGAGGTCCGGCGGCGGGTCGCCTACGTCCTCCAGGCCACCGCCGTGAGCTCCTACCTCCCCGTGACCGTGCGCGAGGTCGTGGCGATGGGCCGCTACGCGGTCCCGTCCGCCGAGCGGACGGACGGTAGCGGCGGCCGGGGTCGCGGCCGGCGGGCCCGCCACCGGGCGGTCGTCGACGCCGCGATCGAGCGCCTCGAGCTGGGCGGCCTCACCCGCCGTTACCTGGGCGAGCTCTCCGGCGGGCAGCGCCAGCGGGTCCTCGTGGCCCAGGGCCTGGCCCAGGAGGGCGACGTCCTCCTCCTCGACGAGCCGGTCGCCGGCCTCGACCTGGCGTCCGCCGAGCGGATCGCCGCCATCGTCGCCGAAGAGCGCGCCGCCGGCCACGCCGTCGTCGTCGCCACCCACGACCTGACCGAGGCCATGGCCGCCGACCACGTCGCCCTGCTGGCCGGCCGGGTCGTGGCAGCCGGCGCCCCGGGCGAGGTCCTGACCCGCGGGCACCTGGCCGAGGCCTACGGCGATCGCCTGCTGCGGGTGGGCGACGACCTGCTGGTGGTCGACGACGGCGAGGGCCATTTCGGCGGCGGCCACTGCCAGGCCCCGGAGGCGGCGCCTTGAGCGCCGCCCACGACCACGGGCACGAGGCCGACGCGGACCTGCATGCCGAGATCGGGCTCCGGCTGACCGGGTCGGGGCAGCGGTACTCGACGGTCCGGCGCCGCATCGTCGAGGCGCTGGCCACCGCCGACCGCCCCCAGTCGGTCGCCGACCTGGTCGAGGCCGTCCCCGAGCTGGCCGTGAGCAGCGCCTACCGCAACCTCGGCGTGCTGGCCGATGCCGGCGCCGTGACGCGGCTCGCCACCGACGACGACGCCGCCCGCTACGAGCTGGCCGAGTCCGTCACCGAGCGGCACCACCACCACCTCGTGTGCACGGGGTGCGGGCTGGTCCTCGACTACGACCCGCCGGCGGCGCTGGAGCGCCAGGTGGCCTCCAAGCTCGACGAGGTGGCCCGCACCCAGGGCTTCGTCCCCGAGGGGCACCGCATCGACCTCCTCGGCCGCTGCGCCGAGTGCGTGGGGTAGTCAGCTCACCAGCAGCACGATGGCGATCACGTCGGCGCCGGCGACCGCACCCGCCAGCAGGGCGCCGCAGGCCAGCGGCGCCGCCCCGGGCGTGTCGTCGGTGAGGGCGTGCGAGCGGTACCAGGCGGCGAGCAGCCCGGCCGTGCCCACGAGCAGGCCGGCGACCACGGCGGCGATCCTGGCGTCCCCCGTCTCGACGAGGTTGGCGGTCAGGCCGGCGAGGCCGGCGCACGACAGCGCCGTCCGCAGCCAGGCGAGCGAGGTGCGCTCGGCCTGCAGGCCGGGGTCGGCCTCCTCCTCGTCCAGGGGCTCGCTCACGCCAGGAGGACCAGCAGGGCGACCGCGCCCGCCACGGTGGCCACCCCGATGGCCAGGACGGGGGCGGCGAGCGGGTGGGGGAGCGGTTCGCTGCGGCGCATCGCGCGCTGCACCCGCCGCCACCGCACGAGGCTGCCGAGGGCCAGCACGAGGCTGAGCGTCACGGCCGCGACCGCCAGGGCGGTCCGGGCGCCGCGGACCTCGAACGGGCCCACCAGCTCCCGCGCCGCCAGCCCGCCGGCCAACAGGGCCATCGACGTGCGCATCCAGGCGAGGAACGTCCGCTCGTTGGCGAGGGTGAAGCGGTAGTCCGGCTCGCGTTCGTCGGGGTCCTCGGCCATACCCGCGAGCCTGCCAGCCGTGCCGCGTGGCAACGCGTTCCTCTAGGCGGAGGCCGTCGGCGCCGGCTCGTCGACGAGGCTCGGGTCGGGGGCGACCACCTCGCGCTCCTCGCCGTCCTCCGGGTAGAGCGGTGCCATGGCGGCCTCCTCGCGGGCGCGCTCGTCGATGAGTGCCAGGCCGAACACGGCGAAGGCCAGGCCGTAGGCGGCGCCGCCGACGCCGTAGGTCGTGTAGCCGATGAGCGCCACCGCCCACGGGATGAGCAGGCCGACGTGCACGCTGCGGTCGGCGAGCCGGGGCCGGATCGCCACCGAGTCGGCCAGCTGGCACAGCAGGACGACCGACGCAACGCCCAGCGTGGCCGAGTCGGACTTCAGGCCCAGGACCAGCAGCAGGAACGGCAGCGAGCCGAGCACGATCCCCACGTGGGGGAGCAGCGTCATGACGCCGGCGCTGAGCCCGAGGGCCGCCGGCGCGGGGACGTTCATGGCGGCGGCGGCGATGGCCACGGCGATGCCGACGACGATGCCCTCGCCGAGCGTGAACAGGATCGCCCGCCGGGCCCGCACCAGGGCCCGGCTCACGACCCGCACGAGGCGCGCCCGACGATCGGAGGGCACCTGCGCCAGCGCCGAGGTGGCCAGGCGCGGCCCGTACGACATGAAGAAGATCGTGAAGATGGCCCCTATCAGGTACGTCGGGGCGGTGCCGGCCGTGGAGGCGAGGACGTCCTCGCCGCCGGTGGCGCGGTCCTCGAGGGCCTCGACGAAGTCGTCGACCCGGCGGGAGGTGTCGATGTCGCGGGCGAGCTCGCCGATGTTGTCGTCGCGATCCTCGACCTGATCGGCGGCGTCCTGGGCGGCCTCGCTGAGCCGGTCGAGGCCGGAGGACATCTCGTCGAAGGCCCGGTACACGATCCCGAACGTCGCCCCCGCCAGCACCAGCAGGGCGAGCAGCACGGCCAGGAGGCGCGGGATCCGCCGCCCCAGGATCCCGACCAGCGGGTCGATGAGCACGGCCACGACCGCGGCGGCCGCCGCCCACGACAGCGGCCGGTGGGCGGCCACGAAGATGCGCTGCGCCACGATCCCCAGGACGACGATGACCACGCCGACGGCGGCCGAGACGCCGGACACCCGGACGACGCGACGATCATCCGTCTCCTCGCGCGCGTCGTTGGCCACCGCCGCGTACCGTACCGGCCGTGAGCGACGACGACGCTGAGCGCCGGGACCGGCACCACCTCGTCGTCGACCTCGACGCGTGGTCGTTCGTCGCCGCGGTCGTGGCCGCGTCCGTGGCGATGGCGGTCCTCACCATCAGCTCGACCGCGGCCGACATGCTCACCGGCATCGGCGTGGGCGTACTCGTGGGCGTGGCACTCTCGCCGGTCGTCAGCGCGGTGCAGCGGCGCTGGTCGCTCAGCCGGGGCGTCTCGGCCGCCGTCGTGGGCTTCGGGCTGGCCCTGGTCGTCGCCGCCGTCGTGCTGCTGGTGGCGCCGGCCACGGTCCGCCAGTCGCGTGAGTTCAGCCAAGAGCTGCCCCAGACCGTCGAGGACATGTACAGCTGGCCGATCGTGGGTGACCGGCTGGAGGAGGCCGACGCCGCCACCGAGGTCGAGGAGTGGATCGACGACGCCCCCGCCAACGTCGACGACCAGACGCTGGCCGACGTGGGGGAACGCCTCCTGGGCGGCGTGTTCTCGGCGCTGATCGTCCTGGTCACGGCCGTGGGCGTCCTGGTGGACGGCGAGATCTTCATCCAGCGGGCGCGGGTCCTCGTGCCGCGCAACCGCAAGGCACGGGCCGACCGGATGGGCCGGATCGTCTACGCCACGTTCGGGAGCTACTTCGCCGGCTCGCTGTTCGTCGCCGGGCTGGCCGGGCTGGTCACGCTCACGGCGGGCCTGCTCATCGGCGTGCCGCTGGCCCCCGTGGCGGCGCTGTGGACGACCCTCACCAACCTGATCCCGCAGATCGGCGGGGCGCTGGGCGGGTCGTTCTTCGTGCTCCTGGCGCTGACCGGGGGGCCGGTGCAGGCGGTGATGGCCGCCGCAGTGTTCATCGTGTACCAGAACCTCGAGAACCACGTGATCCAGCCGGCGATCGTGGGCCGGGCGGTGAACCTGTCGCCGCCGGCCACGATGCTCGCCGCCCTGGTCGGGGGCGCCGCCGCCGGCGTTCCCGGTGCCCTGCTGGCGACGCCGCTCATCGGCGCCGCCAAGGCGGTGTGGCTCGACAGCCGGGGCGTCCCGGCGCCGACCGAGGGCGGCGAGCGGATCCGCACCCGCGTCGACCGCACCCTGGCGCGCTGGCGCCGCTCGTCGGCGCCCCCGGCCGCCCAGCGCGAGCGGGAGAAGGACGAGGACGCCGAGCGGGCGTCCTAGCCGGGCGTCAGACCGGCAGGTCGCCCGTCGCCGAGCGGGTGGAGCCGTGGTCCTTCCAGGCGGCGATGGTGCGCTGGGCGATGCGCATCTGGTGGACCTCGTCGGCACCGTCGGCGAAGCGGGCCCAGCGGGCGTGCTGG
>DATFOS010000203.1:0-7445 GCA_035265325.1 Acidimicrobiales bacterium | reverse complement strand
TGGAGGCCGCGCTCAACGTGACCTGGCAGACGACCGGCCGGGGCCTGACCAGCAAGCTGGTCGGCGTGGCGTGGCTGGCGGGCGCCGGCGTCCTCTTCCTGGGCTCGATGGCCCTCGGCCCGGTCATCAACTGGCTGCCCGGCCCCGCGATCGTGCCGACGGTTCTGGTCGGCCTGGTCCTCGACACGGTCCTGTTCCTGTGGATGTTCCGGACGCTGACGAACGTCAACGTCCCCTGGCGGACGCACCTGCCGGGGGCGATCGCGGGCGGGGTCGGGCTGGAGGCCCTCAAGCTGATCGGCGGCGTGTACGTGCCCCACGCCGTGTCCTCGTCCTCGGCGCTGTACGGGTCGATCGGCGTCGTGTTCGCCGTGCTGGCCTGGCTGGCGCTGACCGCCCGGCTGGTCGTGTACGCCTCGACGTACAACGTCGTCCGCTACGAGGGCCATCACGGCACCGTGACCGTCGAGCTGCGGGTGCCCCGCATCGAGGGCGAGGTCCCCCTGGAGGCGACCCGGGGTGGGGCCGTGTCCGACGCCGTCACGGATGCCGGCCGCTGACGGTCCGCCGTCACGCACAGCCCTCCAGGTTCCCCACGCCGTCGACCAGGCCGGACTCCAGCTCGGTGATGACCCCGTCGCCGTCAAGCGTGGCGCTGTAGGCGAACGCCCCCTGGGCGAAGACCTCCACCGTGCCGTTCGTGAGGTACGGGTAGTCCTGCACCTTGGTGGGCGGGCCGTAGGCGGCCTCGAGCTCGGCCCGGGTCTGGCCGATGGCAACGCCCTCGACGGTGGACGTCCCGCCCTGGACCGACTGGACGACCCAGTCGAGCGGGTCGACCGTCGTCGGGCCTGCCGCGGTCGTGATCAGGAGCGACAGGCCGGTGCCGTCGAGGCTGGCGACGTTGCACGTCGAGCCCGGGCCGATGGGCTCGCCGATCGTGAACGGGATCCCGGCCGCCTCGACCTCCCGCAGCGTCATGCCGCCCTCGACCGGCCCGATGCCGGCGCGGTCGAGCGGGGTGCCGTCCGTGACGGGGACACCGGAGGGCTCTCGGGGCGGCGCCGCGGTCGTGGGCGTCGTCGGGCTGGTCGTCGTTGTCGCCGAGGTGGACGGCGTCGTCGACGGGCGCCCGGCGGTGGTGGTCGTCGTTGCCGGCGTGGTCGACGTCGCCCGCGGGACGGTGGTGGCGGTCGAGGTGGTCGCGTCGGCCGGTTGTATCTCGACGTCCGAGTCGCCCGTCTGCGCCACGAGGGCGGCCCCGAGGCCGCCGACGGCGAGGACGCCGGCCGCCACGGCGCCGAGGACGGCGGACCGGGCGCGGCGCCGGTCCCGCACGCGGGCCTCGATGCGTTGGGGCAGGTCGGGTGATGGGCTGTAGGCCAGCGACTGGCGGGTGATCGTCTCCCGCACGCGATCCTCGAGGTCGAGATCAGGCATCGTCGCCGTCCTCCAGCAGGTCACGGAGCGCGTCGAGGGCACGCGAGAGGCGGGACTTCACGGTCCCGGGCGCCACGCCGAGCAGGTCGGCCACCTCGTCGGGGGTGAGGTCCTCCACCACCCGCAGGATGACCACCACCCGCTGGTGGACCGGGAGCCGCTCGAGCGCCTCGGTCAGGGCGTCCCGGTCGCCGACGATCGCCTCGAACTGGCCGCTGCGGGGCCGGGCGGACGGCCGCTCGGCGTGGCGCATCTCGACGAGCTTGCGGCGGCCGCGGCTGTACACCTCGTTGACGACGGCCCGGCGCAGGTAGGGCAGCAGGTCATCGACGTTGCCGCGGTGCCACCGGGGCCACACCTTGGCGTAGGCCTCGGCGACGGCGTCCTCGGCGCGGTCGCGGTCGCCGCAGAGGCGGAAGGCGAAGCGGGCCAGGTCCCGGTGGTGGTCGGCGACGGCCTGGGTGAAGCCGTCGCGCACCGCCCGTTGGCCCGCCCGGGCGTCACGGCGCAGGCGACCCACGGGAACCGTGGCGTGGTGCACGGTGTGGAGTCCCATCGCCCCCTACGGACGCCGACCTCCCGGGCACGGTTCCCTGGTCTCCGGCCACGTTCGCGTCCACGGCTCGTACGGGGCGGGCGGCCGGCTCAGGCCAGGCGCGCCAGGACGACGGCGGTGTCGTCCTCGGACTGGTCGGCGGCCAGCGCCGCCACCAGGCCCGACAGGTACCCGGCGAGCGGCTCGACCGGCTTGGGCGGTGTCGATGCCAGGTGGCGGCACAGCATGTCGATGCCCTCGGTGACCGGACGGGTGCGCCGCTCGACGAGGCCGTCGGTGTAGGAGCACAGGACATCGCCCGGCGCCAGCGGGTAGGAGGCCGGGACGACCGCGGCGTGCGGCGTGCCCGGCCCGAGCAGGGCGAGGTCGGTGGACAGCAGGGTCGTGACCCCGTCCGCCGCCAGGTGGACCACCGGCGGGTGGCCTGCGGTCACGACGTCGACACGGTCGCGCCCGGCGGGCACGGTGGCGATGGCCACGGTGGCGAACGTGGTGGTCTCGCCGCTCATCCGGCGGACCTGGCTCAGCGCGTCGACCGGGGTGAGCCCGGCGGCGAGCAGGGCGTGCAGCGCCCACCGGAACTGGCCCATGCGGGCGGCCGAGGCCGTCCCGTGTCCGCTGATGTCGCCGACGACCAGGTGCGTGGCGCCGTCGTCGGAGGACACCGTGTCGTACCAGTCGCCGCCGAGGTGGGTGAGGTCGTCGGCGGGCCGGTACCGGACGGCCACCTCGAGCCCCTCGGCCTCCGGCGCCGGCGTCGGGAGCAGCGCCTGCTGCAGCGCGTCGAGCGTCTCGTGCTCGCGCAGCTGGGCCAGCCAGGTGCGGGTGACGTCGTCCTGGATGGCCACGTAGCCGGTGCGCCGGCCGTCGGCGCCGGCGACGGTGGCGATGCGCCACGACATCACGAAGGGCGAGCCGTCCTTGCGGTAGTTGATGGCCCGGCCCTCGAACGACCCCGTCTCCTCCAGGTCCCGGCGCAGGCGGTCGAGGACGCTGCGCTCGGTCGCCGGCCCCTGGAGGACCCGGGGGTCGCCGCCGACGATCTCGGCCGCCCGCCACCCGGTGAGCGCCTCGAACGCCGGGTTGACGTACAGCACCCGGGGCCCGGGGGCGTCGAGCTCGGCGTCGGTCAGCATCACCGCGCTGCGCGAGGCGTGGACGGCCTGCGCCAGGGCGTGGGTGAGCGACTCGTCCGGCGCCGGCGTCGAGCCGAAGTCGCTGGCGGCGGGCTGCTGGCGGCCGAGCGCGGCCGCCAGGCGGACCAGGTCGCTGCCGGAGATCATCGGACGGTCATCCGGGCGCTCTGTCGCCCAGCAGCAGCGCGGCGACCTTCGCCACCTCGAAGGTCTGCAGGACCACCGGCGAGGGGTCCTTCAACTCGACCTTCCCCGTGCCGTGGGCGAGGAGCAGGGCCCGCATGCCGGCCGAGTCGACGAACGTCAGCCGGCTCAGGTCGATCACCACGGTGGCGTGCTCGCTCAGGAAGCCCTCGACCCGCTGCTGCAACGCCGGCACCGTCAGCATGTCGAGCTCGCCGCAGGGCGACAGGCGCACACGGTCGTCGTCGAGCAGCTCGGCCTCGAGGATGAAGCCGTCGAGCGCCGCGAGCTCGGCGGCGCGGCGGGGGTCGTCGTGGTCGAACGTCCCGGGGAAGTTCGCAGTCATGCGTCCGATGAGGGTCCGTGGATCGGGGGGCTCATGGGCGGTCGTCGCGGTCACGCGCCGCTGCGGGACGCCATCTGCCGGTCGTGCTGGGGCTCGAGCACGCTCCACACGGTCTTGCCCGTGGCGGTGCGATCGGACGCCCCAGTCGCGGCTGATCTCGGCCACCAGCCGCAGGCCCATGCCGCCGATACGACCGGGGCTCGGCGTCCTTCGGGTGGGGGTCGGAGCGGGGGTCGTCGTCGGTGACGCCCACCCGGAGCACCCCGTCGTAGCTGTAGCTCAGCGTGAACGGGCTGCGGGCGTGGACGACGGCGTTGGCCACCAGCTCGGACACCACCAGCCGCGCCCGCTCGACGTCGAGCGGCGCCCAGCCCTCGCGGGTCAGCATCTCGCCCACCAGGGCGCGGGCGCCCCGGATCGCGAGCGCGTCGCACTCGAATCGAGCGGTGTGCGAGAGGGGTGTGCTGCGTCCGTCAGTCATCGTCTGCCACGTGCCGGTGGGTCGATCTCGTCCTGCCGTGTGTCTTCCCTGGGACGGCGAGGCGGACACAGGTCGTCCGCCCGGCGGCATTTTGGCACCACGACGCGCGGCATCACCAGCAGGCCACGCCGACCTCACCGGTGCCCGCGGCGGGCGACGGCGGGCGTGGCCGGGGCCACCCCGTCGTCCCGGGCGTCCTCCGGGTGGACGTCCTCGAGGTGGGCGGCGTCGTTGAAGCGGTGGAGGAGCCAGCGCCCGTCCCGCGTGCGGACCCACTCGGTGAGCGACGTGTTGGCCAGGTCGTGGGCGAAGCTGCGGGGCCCGAGCCCGAGGAAGCCCAGCGTGACGGCCAGGATCACCCCGCCGTGGGTGACGACCACGATCCTCCGGCCGCGGTGCTCGTCGGCCAGCCGCTGGACCCGGTCGCGTGCCCGGCGGCGAAACGAGCGGCCGCTCTCCCCGCCCGGCGACATGGGGCGGTCGGGGTCACCGAGGGGGTCGCGCGCGCCGTAGCGGCCGACCAACTCGTCCCAGGTCAGGCCGTCCCCCTCCCCCGGGTGCCGCTCGCACAGTTCGCAGTCGTGGGGGATGGCGGTGGGGACCATGCCGAGGGCGGGGGCGATCGTCTCGGCCGTCTCGATCGCCCGGGGCAGGACGCTCGTGACCACGACATCGGCCCGCGTCCCGGCGGCGGCCAGCCGGTCCCGCAGCGCCTCGGCCTGGCGGCGTCCGGTGGCGGACAGGCCGGCGCAGCCCGCGTGGCCGGCCACGACGCCCAGCTCGACGGCCCGGGCGTGCCCGTGGCGGACCAGCAGGACGTGAGTGTCGCCCGGGGCCTCGTCGCGTTGGGCGTCGCGCTGTGGCTCGGGAAGGGGCGCGGCCGATTTGGTGTCGTGGCCGTCGGTGCGGTCACCGGTACCTGTCACACCCCCTGCCTACCCTGGCGTGCGTGCCGATCGACCTCGTGACGACGCCGTACGGGCGGCCTGCGCTGCTCGCCCTGCGTGAGGCCGTGACGGCCGCCAAGGCGGGCGAGCCACTGGCGCCGGTCACGGTCGTCGTCCCCGCCAACCACGCCGGCGTGACCGCCCGGCGGTTGCTGGCGAGCGGCGCCGCCGGCGCCGTGGTGCCCGGCGGGCGGGGGTTGGCCGGCGTGACGTTCGTGACGCCTTACCGGCTGGCCGAGCTGCTCGGCGCCAACCGGCTGGCGGCCGCCAAGCGACGCCCGGTGTCCACGCCGGTCGTCGCCGCCGCCATGCGCCAGGCGCTCGCCGCCGACCCCGGGGTGTTCGCCCCCGTGGCATCCCACCCGGCGACCGAGGCGGCGCTGGTGGCCGCCCACGGCCTGCTGGCCGAAGTGCCCGACGCGGCGCTCGCCGCGGTGCGCACGGCCTCGCCCCGGGCCGCCGACGTGGTCCGCCTCCACCGCCAGGCCCGCGCCCGGCTCGCGCCCGGCTGGTACGACGAGTCCGACCTGGCGGCCGCCGCCACCGAGGCGGCCATCTCCGGCGACTCGGTCGTCGGCGACGTGGGCCACGTGGTGGTCCACCTGGTGCAGGAGCTGTCCCGGTCCCAGGCGGCGTTGCTGCGGGCGGTCGCCGACCGCTGGCCCACGACGGTCGTGGCGGGCACCACCGGCGTGGCGTCCGCCGACGCCGGCGTGGCCCGCTCGCTCGACCGCCTGGCCTGCAAGCCGGTGGCGCCCGGCCGGCCGGTCGTGCCGGCTATGCGCGACGCGCCGTCGAGCACGGCGACGGTGGGCCTGTCCGCCGGCGCCCCTGGCGCTGGTCCTGGCCCGGGCTCGGGGCCGGGGCCTGGCGGGCCGGGCGCCCCGGGCGGGCCGGTCGGCGCGCGTGCGGGCCGGAGCCCGGGCCAGAGGGGGACCGGGTCGCCCGGCGGGGTCTCGCCGGGCACGGCGTCGGGCGGGGGTGTCGAGGCCCCGTGGCCGGTGGCGCCCGAGCGGACCCGCGTACTCACGGCCTCCGACGCCGACGACGAGGTTCGGGCGGCGGTGCGCGCCGTGGTCGACGCCGCCCGGTCGGGGACGCCGCTGGAGCGGGTCGCCGTGCTCTACGGCGCCCCCGAGCCCTACGGGCGATTACTGCACGAGCACCTGGCCGCCGCAGGGGTACCCCGCAACGGGGTGGCCGTCCACCCGCTGGCGTCCAGCGCGGTGGGGCGGGTCGTGGGAGACCTGCTGGCCCTGCCCGACCACGCCTACCGGCGGCGCGACGTCATGGGCCTCCTGGCCCGCACAGCGGTGCGAGGGCCCTCGGGTGCCCCGGCGCCGATGGGCGAGTGGGAGCGGTTGTCCCGCGAGGCGGGGGTGGTCGCGGGACGCCACGACTGGGATGCGCTGCTCGCCCGCCTCGCCGACGGCCTCGAGGCGCGCGCCACCGCGCTCGACGCTCCCGAGGACGAGTCCGAACCGGCCGTCGTGGCGCCGGCTCCAGGGCCCGGCGCTTCCGGCGCATCAAGTGATCCCGGCGGTCCGGGCGCTCCCGACGCTCTCGACGCTCCCGACGCTCCCGACGCTCCCGGCGAGTGCGCCGACGCGCCCACCGCCGGGGACGGCGACGACGAGCCGGTCCGGCGGTGGGGCGACGGGGCCCGGCGGCGGGCCGCGCGGGCGCGCGACCTCCGGCGCGTGGTCCTCGACCTGATCACCGAGCTCGACACCGCCGCCACGACCGCCGTCAGGTGGCGCGAGCGGGCGTGGTGGCTGCGCCGCCTCACCGCCCGCCTGTTGGGCGACACGCAGGAGCGCTCGGCGTGGCCGCCCGACGAGCACCGGGCGGCCGACAAGGTCGACGCCGCCCTCGAGCGCCTCGCCGCCCTCGATGCCGTGGACGAGCCGCCGACCTTGGACACCTTCCGCCGCACGCTCGAACTGGAACTCGACGCCGACCTCGGCCGGGTGGGGCGCTTCGGCGAGGGCGTGCTCGTCGCCCCGCTGTCCTTCGCTCCCGGCCTCGACCTCGACCTGCTGGTCGTCGTCGGCCTCGCCGAGGGCACGCTGCCGGGCGTCGTACGCGACGACTCGCTGCTCCCCGACCACGAGCGCCGCCGGGCCGGCGGCGAACTGCCCCTCGCCCGCGAGCGGGTCGACCGCCAGCACCGCCACCTGCGGGCCGCGGTCGCCGGTTCCGCGCGCCACCTCCTGTGCGCACCCCGCGGCGACCTGCGGGCCAGCAACGACCGCGTCCCGTCCCGCTGGCTGCTCGACGTGGCGTCCCAGCTGCGCGGCGGCGAAGTGACCGCCGACGGGTTCCTCCACCTCGACGAGCCGTGGCTCACCCACGT
>DATFOS010000202.1:0-22814 GCA_035265325.1 Acidimicrobiales bacterium | reverse complement strand
ACCGCCGCGGTCGTCATCCTCGTGGCCATCGTGCTGCTGGTGTCCGGGGCGGGCGGCGACGAGGACGAGGCGCTCCCGGCCACGACGGCGACCTCGGCGCCGACCACGACGACGACGCTCGTCCCGGGCATGGAGGTGCTCCTGCCGCAGACTCACGAGCACGTCAGCGGGACGGTCGACTACGACCCGCTCCCGCCCGTCGGCGGCGACCACAGCCGGGACTGGCTGAACTGCGGCGTCTACCGGGAGCCGGTCGAGAACGAGTACGCCGTCCACTCGCTGGAGCACGGCGCGGTCTGGATCACCTACGACCCCGACCTGCCCGCCGACCAGGTCGAGCGGCTCGAGCTGTACGGCGCCGAGCCATACATGCTGCTGTCGCCGTGGGAGGAGACCGAGCTGCCGGCGCCGATCGTGGCGTCGGCCTGGGGCCTGCAGCTCCAGGTGGACGACGCCGAGGACGTCCGGCTGACCGACTTCATGCAGTACTACCGGCAGGCGCCGACGGCGCCCGAGCCCTCCGCTCCCTGCACCGGCGGGGTCGGGGACCCGGTCGCGGAATGACCCGGTAGAACACGACCACATGACGTCCTCGTCCCCCGCCGACGCCCGGCTCCGGGCCGTTCGGCATCGCCGAGGGGCCGGACGGGGCGATGTGGTTCACGGGGATGAACACCGACACGGTCGGCCGCGTGGCGCCCGACGGGACGGTCACCGAGTTCCCGATCGGCACGACCGGGGCGTTCGCCTCGGCCCTGGCGTGCGGTCACGACGGCGCCCTGTGGTTCACGATGAACCAGGCCAACGCCGTCGGCCGCATCGCCACCGACGGTGCCGTGACGACGTTCCCCCTGCCCACCGAGGACGCCGCCCCGGTCGGCCTGACGCTGGGGCCGGACGGCGCGCTGTGGTTCGTCGAGATCGGCGCCGGCCAGGTGGGGCGCCTCACGGTCGGCGGCGAGGTCGTCGAGTTCCCCCTGCCGGACCGCGACGCCCGCCCACATGCCATCACCACCGGCCCGGACGGGCGCCTGTGGTTCACCGAGTGGGGCAGCGCCCGCGTCGGCGCCATAGACGTCAACGGCAAGGTCGAGCACGCCGACCTGCCGTCCGGCTCCGAGCCGCACGGCATCGCCGTCGGGCCGGACGGGGCGGTCTGGGTGGCGCTGGAGGCGGGCAGCCTCGTCCGTCTCCAGCCGGCAGCCGACGAGGCGCTCTAGCCGGTCGGGGTCAGTCGTCGTCGTCGAGCGACGCCATCTCGTCGGTACTGGCGCGGCCGGGCGACGAGCCGTCATCATCGGCGCCCCTGGCGAGCCGGGTGGCCAGCATGGCCTTTGCGCGCGCCGCGATGTCCCTGTCGGAGTCCGCCAGCTCGGTGAAGAAGGCGACCAGCTCCTGGTCGCCCCGCTCCGCGGCGTCGGCGGCGAAATGCTGGTACCGGAAGCAGTCCTCGAGGGCCTGCTGAAGGACCAGGACCAGGTCGTAGTCGGGGTCGTCGACGCCGGTGGTCACCGGCGTCCCGGTGTCGGTCGTGCTCACGCGTGGACCTCCTGGACGGCCCAGCGTGCCGCGGTCGCCGGGTCGTGCTCGATGTCGAGCAGGTCGGGCAGGTTCGTCATCGACAGCACCCGCATGGCCGCCGGGCTGGGGTGCTTGAGCACGACCGACTCCCGCAGGCGGCCCTGGAGACGGTAGGCCCGGAGCAGCAGGGCCGCCGCCGCCGAGTCCATGAACGAGACCTCGGACAGGTCGATGACGAGCGGTCGGCTGCTGTGCCTCGCCTGTTCGATGCACCGCCACACGTCGTCGACGGCTGCCAGGTCCAGGTCGCCTCGGCACACGACGACGGGCCGCCCGCCGACGTGGTCGACGCGTGCCTGGTGGTGGGTGGCGAAGTGGGCGTGATGCGTCGGCACGCCGACCTCCGTGGTCGGAACGGAACGGATGCGAGGAGCTTCCCGGGGCGAACGGAACGCAACCAGGTGTTCAGTTGTCGCGCACGGATGGGCACGAGCCCGTAGTTACGCCGGGTTCCATCCGCCCGAGCCCTTCACCGGCGACCTGGCCACGCTGGACGGCCGCCTGTCGCTCCAGGCACACGCCGGCCATCCGGCGCCCTGCAGTCCGTTGGACGGGACCGGTGGCCCGATTGACTACGTTGCGGATTGAGTCCCGCGCGTTCCGCGCAGTATGGTCGTGCTCAGGACGTCGTGGCTCGTTGATCCGACTGGGCGGATCGGCTCGAGCACCCGGCCGTGGCGGGCCAGCGCAAGTGCAGTTGTCCCGAACGCGCACGACACCTGGGGGAACAGATGAAGACGCGCGCACTCGTTCGTTGCGCGGTGGCCTCGGCCGCCGCAGCCGTCGCCGTGGCGGTGGGGACGCTCCCCGCCTCTGCGGCGACGGCCGCCTCCTCGGCGGAGGTTGCGACGTCCCGCTACATCGTCACGCTCGAGGCCGGCACCGCCGGCCCGTCCACGGTCGCCTCGGTGGCGGGCACCCAACTGGGTCGGTCCGCCCCGGGCGAGCGCCCCCTGCGGGTGTTCAAGAACGTGGGCGCCTACACCGCCGACCTGACGGCCGCCGAGGCCGCCACCCTGGCCGGGGCTCCCGGCGTCGCCGCCGTCGAGGCGGACGCCGTCGTGACCACGCAGGTCACGCAGTCCAACGCCCCGTGGGGCCTCGACCGCATCGATCAGCGCAACCGGCCCTTGTCGACCACCTACTCCTACGCCCGGACCGGTGCCGGCGTGCGGGCCTACGTCATCGACACCGGCATCCGCTTCGGCCACAGCGACTTCGGCGGGCGGGCCGTCACCGGCTACGACGCCGTCGACGGCGGCAGCGCCGACGACTGCAACGGCCACGGCACGCACGTGGCGTCGACCCTGGGCGGCGCCACCTACGGCGTCGCCAAGGGCGTGACCCTGGTCGGCGTGCGGGTGCTCAACTGCTCCGGCAGCGGCACCACGTCCGGCGTCGTCGCCGGCATCGACTGGGCGACCAGCAACCACTCCGCCGGCACGCCGGCCGTGGCCAACCTGAGCCTCGGCGGCGGTGCCTCGACCGCCATCGACTCGGCCATCAACCGTCTGATCAGCGACGGGGTGACGGTGGTCGTGGCGGCCGGCAACTCCAGCGCCAGCGCCTGCAACAGCTCGCCGGCCCGGGTGCCCGCGGCGCTCACGGTGGCGGCCAGCGACCGCAGCGACCGGTTCGCCTCGTTCTCGAACCGGGGGGCCTGCGTCGACATCATCGCCCCGGGCGTGAGCATCGCGGGGGCCTGGTACACGAGCAACACGGCGACCGCCACGATCAGCGGTACCTCGATGGCGTCCCCCCACGCCGCCGGGGCGGCGGCCAAGGTCCTGCAGGGCTCGCCGTCGGCCTCTCCGGCGTCGGTGAACGGCACGATCGTCTCGTCGGCCACGACGGGCGTGATCACCGGGGTCCCGACGGGCACCCCGAACCGCCTGCTCTACAGCAACCTGTAGGCCGGGCTCGCCCGTGGCCCCGCCCCGTCGCCCGGGGCGGGGCCACCAGGGTTGTGGCTGGGGCGCTCCGGCGGCATGTTGGTCGCCCGCCACCCCCGAGGAGCGAGCATGAGCCTGACCTTCGGCCCCGGACCGCTGTCCCGCCAGCCGGCGAGCACCAACTACGAGATCGACGGGCCCGCCCACCGCATCTACTTCCACCCCTTCGGCCGGCGGCTACGCATCGAGTTGGGCGGCGTGACCGTGGTCGACACGACCGACGCCCACCTCCTGCACGAGACCAACATCCTGCCCCGGGTCTACGTGCCGCTCGCGGACATCGACGCCTCCGCGCTCCAGCCGAGCGATACGACGAGCCACTGCCCGTTCAAGGGCGACGCCACGTACCGGACCGTGCGGGTGGGCGACCGCGTGGCCGAGGACGGGTTCTGGCTCTACGAACACCCGCTGCCGGCGGCGCCGTGGCTGGCCGGGTTCGCCGGGGTCTACGAGGACCGCTTCGACCGCATCCTCGACGAAGACGAAGAGGTCGCCGGTCACGTGCGCGACCCGTACCACCGGGTCGACGTCCGCCGGAGCAGCCGCCACGTGCGGGTGACGACCTCCGACGGCACCGTGCTGGCCGAGTCCACCGCGCCGCTGCTCGTCGCCGAGACCGGGCTGCCCAACCGCTTCTACCTGCCCCGGGCCGACGTCCGGGTCGACCTGGACCCGAGCGACACGCCGTCGGCCTGCCCCTACAAGGGCACGGCGACCTACTGGCACGCGGGGGGACTCAAGGACGCCGCCTGGTCCTACGAGGAGCCGTTCGACGGCGTCACGCCGATCGCCGGCCACGTGAGCTTCCTCGGCGACGACATCACGGTCGAAGAGGTCTGACCGCACCTGTGTAGGCACGCTTCATATCCGTCACCCGTGCCAGCATCGGGTGCGTGACTGGACCGTCCCCTTCCGACGTCGCCGACGCCGTCGGCCGGCGGACTCGCGAGCTGGTAACGACGCTGGAGCGGCTGGACGCCGCCGCCCTGGCAGCTCCGAGCCGCCTGCCGGGATGGAGCCGGCTGACGATCGCCTGCCACCTGCGCTACGGCGCCATCACGCTGCGGCGCATGACGGCCGACGCCGTCGCCGGCCGTCCGACCGCCTATTACCCCGGCGGCCGGGAGGCGCAGCGCCCCTCCACGCTGGTCCCGGCCCCGGGGGAGTCACCGGCCGACGTCGTCCACTCCCTCGCCAGCGAGGGCGAGGGCCTGGCGGCGGCTTGGGCGGTGCTCGGGCCCGACGACTGGTCGACGCCCGTGGCCCCGCCCCGGCCGGCGGACGGTGGTGACACGGCCGGCCCGCCGCCGGGGGAGGAGCCGACGGTCGACCTGGCCTTCCACGGTGTGCTGCGGCTGACGGAGGTCGAGGTCCACGGTTCCGACCTCGATGTCGGGCTCGACCGGTGGAGCGACACCTTCGTGGAGGTCGGCCTGCCGTTCCGCCTGGCCGGCCTCGCCGCCCGTCGCCGTCGTCCCGACGCCGCCCCGGACGTCCACGCCCGGTGGCTCCTACGCGACACAGGTGGCCCGTCCCACCTCGTCACGATCGCCGGCCCCGACGTCACGGTGACCACGTCGCCGACCGGGCCCGACGCTCCGGCCCCGCCCCAGGGGCCCGCCGGTGCCGCCGACCGGATCGACGCCACGGCCGAGGGCAGCGCCCACGACCTGCTTGCGTTCCTCCTCGGGCGGCCGGCCCCCGCGCTGGTCCTCAGCGACCCGTCGTTGCCGGCCCGCTTCGGGGCCACGTTTCCCGGGCCCTGAGTCCGGGCGGCCGGCGCTGATGCAAAACCAGGCCCGGCGGCCGACGAATCCGTCCTGTCACGCGGGGCGAAGCGTCGACATGACCGCGACCTCGGCGCCGACGACGACGAGGCGACCTGACCCTCCGGCGCCGGCGACTCGCCCGCGCCGGCGACCCTCGCCGCCGCAGGGGCTCAGGCGTGGGTCGGGACAAGGCCCGTCAGGGAGTGGGCGCCGACGATCCGGGCGGCGGCCGTGGCCTCGGACCGCAGGGTGAGGGAGCGGGCGTCGCGCCAGTAGCGGTCGAAGCCGTGGCGGGCGGCGGTGGCCCGGGGGCCGGCGACCTCGGCGGCCCGCCCGGTGACCTCGACGGCGGTCCGGTCGGCGACCAGGGCGGCCCGGGCCACGGCGACCGACGCGCCGCCCCGCTCGTCGGCGGTCAGCCCGAGGCCCCGGCTGTCGGCGGCGGCCAGCGCCTCGACGGCCTGGTCGACCAGCGTCCCGGCCGCCGCCACCTGGGCCACCAGCTCGCCGTGGGTGGCCAGCAGGGCGGGGTCGGGCAGGGGAGGGGAGGCCGCGTGCTCACTCGCCGGGCCGTCCCGTTCGACCGGGGCCTCCCCGGCCGGAAGGGCCGCCGCCGGCGAGGCGGGTGCGGGGGCCGGTGCGAGCTCGCCGACTTCGCGGACGCAGGCGGCCGCGGCGGCCAGGGCGCCCTCGGCCGTGGCGACGGCGAGCTGCGCCCGGGCCAGCTGGGACGCCAGCGGCTCCAGCGACCAGCGGGGTTCCTCGGGAGAACCCCACAGCGGGCGCTCGCCGACGACCTCGCCCGGCGCCACCGGGACGTGGGCGAACTCCACCCCGCCGCCGGCGACGAGCCGCAAGCCGGTGCGCGGCTCGTCGTCGTGGAAACGGATGCCCGGCGCCCGCCACCCGATCGTGAACGTGACCTCGGCGCCCGTGTCGGTCCGCACGGCGTCGACCACCAGCCGATCGGCGACGCTCGGGCCGAGGGCGGACCACGTCCGCCCGTCCGCCAGGAAGCCGTCGCCGGCCGGCGTGAGTGTGACCGGCGCTGCCAGCGGCTCGCCGGCCCCCGCCCAGAACCAGCGATGGCGGGCGGTCGCCATCTCCAGCCGCTCACTCGTGGCCGGCGGGGCGAACAGGCCCAGGCGCCACAGTTGCACGTAGTGGGCGGCGAGGAGCTGGCCTATCGACGCGTCGGCGGCGCCGATCACCCGGATGACCCGGTGGACGACCGGCCACGACTGCCCGCCGCCGCCCAGGTCGGCCGGGACCATCAGCGCCAGCAACTCGGCCCGGCGCAGGGCCTCGACCTCGGCGGTGGGGGGCTTGGCGTCGCGATCCCGGGTGAGGGCGTCGGCCACCAGGCCGTCGGCGACCTCGCGGGCCACCTCCGTCCAGTCGGTGGCCGGTCCGCCGACGTTGGTCTCGCTCACGTGGGTCCTCCCGGGCGTCGCTGCCGTGACGACCATTGTCGCGGCTGGCGTCACCCCGCCGGCCCGGGCACGACCGCCGGGCGGCGACGAAGGCATCCTGCACGATCTCCTCCGCCTCGGCCGCCCGGCCGGTCAGCAGGTACGCCAGGCGCACCAGGTGGTCGTAGCGCCGCTCGTACAGCGCCACGAGCTCGCGGTGCCACCCCAGCGCCGGTGGGTCATCGACGGGCGCGTCGCTCATCGACACCAGGACGCTCGACCCGCCGGGGTTGTTCCGCGTCGCGGCCGGATCCCCGGACGGGCGGTCAGTCCTTCCCCGGTGGGCCGATGGTGGCGGCCTCCGGCCCGAACGCCGCGACGTAGGAGGGGTGGACCTGGGCCCAGAGCTCCTCGGAGGGCGCCGGGGGCTCCTCGCCCGACAGCTCGTGGGCGAGCAGCAGCAGGCAGACGTGCCAACCGGCGGCGTCGCGGGCGGCGCGGCCCTGCTCATCGAACGTGTCGGTGAACGTGAGGACGGTGCCGTCGCCGTCGGGGGCGAGCTCGAAGCGCAACTCGTCCTCGCCCCACTGGAAGGCGAGCAGCCGGGGCGGGTCGACAGCCAGCATCTCGCCGTCGGTCACCATCCCGTCGGGAGCGTTCGGGTCGTCGGAGAAATCGAACCGGAGCTTCGCCCCGGCCACCCGGTCGCCCTCGATCGTGCTGGGGAACCAGGCGCTGAGGTGCTCGGCCTCGGTGATGGCCCGCCACACCTTCTCGGGCGGGTGGCCGAGCCGGCGGACGAAGCGGATGCGCCAGCGATCGCCGGCCTGTTCGAGCGTGCCGTCTGCGTCCATGCGTGTGTCCTCCCTGGACTACTCGTCGGGCATGGCGTCGAGATGCGCCGCGAGGGCGTCGAGCCGACCGGACCACAGCCGTCGGTACGGGGCCAGCCACTCGTCCAGCGCCCGCAGCGGCTCGGGACGGACCCGGTACAGCCGCCGCTGGGCCACCGGCCGGACCTCGACCAGGCCGGCCTCGCGCAGCACCCGCAGGTGCTTGGACACCGTCGGTTGGCTCAGCCCGGTGCCCTCGACCAGCTCGCCGACCGGTCGCTCGGTCAGCAGCAAGTCGAGTATGCGGCGCCGGTTCGGCTCGGCCAGCACCTCGAACGTCTCCACCGGCTCATATTCCTACGTCGATATATGTCCGTCAAGGCATGTACATGGCACGAAGGAAGGCCGGCCCCGAGCAGGGGACCGGCCTTCCCGGCGCGTGTCCGTGGGCGGGCCGGGCGGACGGCCTAGGAGCCCGGCTCCGCCACGACGTGGCCGGCGCCCTCGAGGCTCTTGGTGCGGACCAGCTCGGTGGCGTGGGCGACGAAGGCGTCGAGCGACATCGCCGTCTCGTGGCCGGACCGGTCTCGGACGGTCACCGTGCCCTCCTCGGCCTCGCGCCGGCCCACCACGAGGATGAGCGGCACCTTGCGCGTCACGGCGGTGCGGACCTTGGCCCCGAGGCGGCCGTCTCCGAGGTCGACCGACGAGCGCAAGCCCTCGTCCAGCAGCCGCCGGTTGACCGACTCCGCGTACTCGTCGAGCTCGGGCATGACGGGGATGACCTGCACCTGCTCGGGCGCCAGCCACACGGGGAAGGCGCCGCCGAAGTGTTCGGTCAGGTAGGCCGTGAACCGCTCGTGGCTGCCCAGCGGGGCGCGGTGGATGACCACGACCGGCGACTCGCCGCCGTCGCTGTCGCGATAGGTGAGGTTGAACTGGCGGGGCATGTAGAGGTCGACCTGGTTGGTCGAGGCGGCGAACTCCTTGCCCGTGACCGACCGGATGATGAAGTCCACCTTCGGCCCGTAGTGGGCGGCGCCGCCGATCTCCTCGACGTAGGGGATGCCCGACTCGTCCATGGCCTCGCGCGTGATGCGCTCGGCCTCGTTCCACATCGACTCCTCACCGTGGTACTTCTCGGTGTTGGCCGGGTCGCGCAGCGCCAGCACCATGTAGAAGTCGGTGATGCCCAGCGCTCTGTAGTACTCGTCGTGCATCTGCATGACTTCCAGGAACTGCTCCTTGGCCTGGTCGTACGTGCAGTAGATGTGGGCGTCGTTCTGCGTGAAGCCGCGCGTGCGCATCGTGCCCAGCAGCTGGCCGCTGCGCTCGAACCGGTACACCGTGCCGTACTCGGCGATCTTGTACGGCAGCTCCCGATAGCTGTGGGGCCGCGCCCGATACACCATGTGGTGGTGCGGGCAGTTCATCGGCTTCAGGTAGTACGTCTCGTCCTCGATCTCGATCGGGGCGTAGAGGTCGTCGGTGTAATAGGGCAGGTGGCCCGAGAGGTAGTAGAGGTCCTCCTTGGCCAGATGCGGGGTGACGACCCGCTGGTAGCCCAGGCGGCGCTCGGTCTCGCGCGCCCAGCCCTCGAGCTCGTCACGGATGATCGTGCCGTTGGGCAGCCACAGCGGTAGGCCCTTGCCGATCTCGGACGAGAACGTGAACAGCTCGAGCGCCTCGCCGATGCGCCGGTGGTCGCGCTTGGCGGCCTCCTCCCGGAGATGGAGGTAGCGCTTGAGGTCGTCGCGGGTCGCCCACGCCGTGCCGTAGATGCGCTGCAGCTGCGGGTTCTTCTCGCTACCCCGCCAGTAGGCGGCGGCGTTGCGCAGCAGGGAGAAGGCCGTGATCAGCTTGGTCGAGGGCAGGTGCGGGCCCCGGCACAGGTCGGACCACTGCGTCTCGCCGGACTTGCGATCGACGTTGTCGTAGATGGTCAGCTCGCCTCCGCCGACCTCCATGACCTCGGACGTGTCGAGGGAGGACTTGTCGTCGATCAGCTCGAGCTTGTACGGCTCGTCGGCCAGCTCGGTGCGCGCCTCGTCGGCGGACGCGAACCGGCGCCGGCGGAACCGCTGGCCCGACTTGATGATCTCCTTCATCCGGGCCTCGATGGCGGCGAGGTCGTCGGGGTTGAAGGGCGTCTCGACGCCGAAGTCGTAGTAGAAGCCGTCCTCGATGGGCGGGCCGATGCCGAGCTTGGCGTCCTCGTGCAGGGACTGGACGGCCTGCGCCATCACGTGCGCCGTCGAGTGGCGCAGCACCATGAGCCCGTCGGGGCTGTCGAGCGGGACGGCCTCGACCTGGACGTCCTCCTCGGGCGCCCAGTCGAGGTCCTTCAGCGCGCCGTCGGGAGCGCGCACCACGACGATGGCGTGGGGGCCGCCGAGGGGGAGCTTGGCCGCCTCGACCGCCGCCCCGCCCGTGGTGCCGGCACGCACGGTGAGGCGTACGGCGTCGGGGGCATCGGGACGGTTCGGTTGCACGGTCGGCTCCTCGGTCGAAGAGGTCGGATGACCTGGTTGCGGGACCCGGCGATGGTAGCGGCCACGGGTGTCCGCGCCGTGTGGGTTAGCGGTCCTACCGCGTGTGCGCCAGGTCGTACTGGCTCACATAAACCCTGGTAGGAAGCCTGTTTGTTCTCCGAACGTGGCGGTCAGTGACGGGGCGACCGATCACCGCGACGGAGGACTCACGCATGACCGACACCACGAGCTACGACGCCTGGCGAGGGCACGACCTGATCGACCGTGACGGCGGCAAGGTCGGCAAGATCGACGAGGTGTACGCCAACGATCAGACCGGCCAAGCCGAGTGGGTCACGGTGAACACGGGCCTCTTCGGCAGCCGCAGCAGCTTCGTCCCGCTGCAGGGCAGCCAGGCCGCCGGTGACGCCCTCCAGGTGCCCTACACCAAGGAACAGATCAAAGGCGCCCACAACATCGACGCCGACGGGCACATCGGCCCCGACGAGGTCGCCGCGCTCTACGAGCACTACTCGCTCACGTGGGACGAGAGCACGGGCCGCGGCCGCAACTACGACCAGCAGGCCGACTACTCGGGTGCCGAGTACGACGACCGCGACCGTGACCGTTCCTACGATGACGACGCCATGACCCGCTCCGAGGAGGAGCTGCGGGTCGGCAAGGAGTCGGTCGAGGCCGGCCGGGCCCGCCTGCGCAAGTACGTCGTGACCGAGGACGTGCAGACCACGGTGCCGGTCCAGCGGGAAGAGGTCGTGGTCGAGCGCGAGCCGATCACCGACGCGAACCGAGGCGAGGCCTTCTCCGGGCCGGAGATCGCCGAGAGCGAGCACGAGGTCGTCCTCCACGAGGAGCGGCCGGTCGTGCAGACCGAGGCTGTCCCGAAGGAGCGCGTGCGCCTCGACACCGAGACCGTCAGCGAGGAGGAGAGGGTCTCCGGCCAGGTCCGCAAGGAGCGGATCGACACCGAGGGCATCGACGAGCGCTGAGCGCGAACGACCCGCGTCTCATCGGAGGGGTGGCTTCGGCCACCCCTCCGGCGCGTCCGGGGAGCTCCGCCACGGGGCGCTGGCATCGCCGGAGGCCTCGGCGCGGACGACCCGCTTTTCGCGCCGCCGCCGCCGGCGGGCCGTCCTGGGTGCGACCAGGGGATCCCGGGTCCGTCGACGATGGAGCTCCTGTCACTCTGTGACAAGTTTCATAGCCTGACTGGCGCTAATAGCTCGCAGATGCGCGGCAAGGTTCCATACCTTCGCCGCGCGGAACGGGCCGTTTCGCCCGCTCCGCCATCTCCCCCCGCTGTTCCCCCTGGGAGGGCCCCCTCGTGTTCGCACGCCTCGGCCGCTGGTGCTTCCAGCGGCGAAAGCTCGTTGTCGGCCTGTGGGTCGTCACGCTCGTCGTCCTCGGCGGCATCCTCGGCGCCACCGGCACCTCGACCCGCTCCGAGTTCGACTTGCCCGACGTGGAGAGCCGTCGCGGTACCGACATCCTCGACGAGAACTTCGGCGGCCAGGGCGCCGGTGTCAGCGGCTCGATCGTCTTCGAGGCCGACCAGGGCGTCGACGACCCGGCCGTGCAGGCGGCCATGGAGGACCTGTTCGCGCAGGTCGACGAGATCGAGCCGCCCGGCGGCGGTGAGCTGCGCGTCATCAGCCCCTACGCCGAGGAGGGGGCGCAGCAGGTCGCTCGGGCGGGCGACCTGGCCGGCCAGGTGGCGTACGCCACGGTCGAGCTGCCCTCCGACATCGACCAGGAAGAGGCGGTCCAGGTCGTCGACGACATCCGGGAGGTGATCCCGCAGGTCGACGGCGTCGACATCCTGCTGGGCGGATCGATCTTCGCCGAGTTCGAGGCCCCGTCGTCGGAGGTCTTGGGCCTGGCCTTCGCCATCGTCATCCTGATCCTGGCGTTCGGCTCGGTGCTGGCCATGGGCCTGCCCGTCGGCGTCGCCCTGGCCGGCATCGGCGTGGGCACCACGATCAGCGGCCTCCTCACGCACATCGTGACGATGCCCGACTTCGCCACGACTCTCGGCGTGATGATCGGCCTGGGCGTCGGTATCGACTACGCGCTCTTCATCGTGACCAGGTTCCGAGAGAACCTGCACAAGGGCATGAACGTCGAGGAGTCGACGGTCGTCGCCATCGACACCGCCGGCCGGGCCGTCGCCTTCGCCGGCACCACGGTCGTGATCTCGCTGCTCGGCATGCTCATCATGCGGCTGAGCTTCATCACCGGCCTCGCGATCGGCGCGGCCGTGGTCGTGGCCGTCACGATGGTCGCCTCGCTCACCCTGTTGCCGGCGCTGATGGGCTTCGCCGGCCCCAAGGTCGAGGTCACCCGCTGGGGCGGCCTGGTCGCCGCCGGCCTGGTGGCGATCGGCCTCGTCGGGGTCGGCCTCGGGTTCGCCCCGCTCACCATCGGCTTCGCCCTCGCCCTGATCGTGATCGCGCTGAGCCTGGCCGCCCGGGTGCTGGCCCGGCGCGGCGGCGACGGCGGCCCGCTGCGGTCACTGCACCGTGAGGTGCCGCCCCGCAAGCAGCGGCCGCTCGACCAGACGCTGGCGTACAGGTGGAGCCGGGGCATCCAGCACCATCCCTGGCGGGCCGCGATCGCCGGTGCGCTGCTGTTGGCGGTCCTCGCCGTGCCGGTGTTCGGCCTGCGCCTGGGCTTCTCCGACGAGGGCAACTACGCCGAGGACACCGACACCCGCCAGGCCTACGACATGCTCGCCGAGGCGTTCGGGCCGGGCTTCAACGGCCCGCTCGCCATCGCCGCCGACGTCCCCGAGGGCACCGACGAGGCGGCGCTGCAGGGCGTGACCGAGGCGCTGGCCGCCGCCGACGGCGTGGCCGTCGCTGCGCCGCCGCAGGTCAGCGAGGACGGGCGGGCCGCCCTGTGGGCGGTGATCCCCGCGACCGCCCCGCAGGACGAGGCCACGGAGGACCTGGTCCACGAGCTGCGCGACGACGTGCTGCCCGCCGCCACCGAGGGCACCGGGCTCGACCCGGCCATCACCGGCTCGGTGGCGGTCCAGATCGACTTCTCGACCTACCTCACCGAGCGGCTGCCCTACTTCTTCGGGGCCGTGCTGGCGCTCTCGTTCCTGCTGCTGATGGTGGTGTTCCGCTCGATCCTGGTCCCGCTCAAGGCGGTGATCATGAACCTGCTGTCGATCGGCGCCGCCTTCGGCGTCACGGTCGCCATCTTCCAGTGGGGCTGGGGCAGCTCGCTGTTCGGCGTCGAGGGCGCCCCCATCGAGCCGTTCATACCGATGATGTTGTTCGCCATCGTCTTCGGCCTGTCGATGGACTACGAGGTGTTCCTGCTCTCCCGGGTCAAGGAGGAGTGGGACCGCACGGGCGACAGCCACACCTCGGTGGCCGACGGCCTCGCCGCCACGGCCCGGGTGATCACCGCCGCCGCCCTGATCATGGTGTTCGTCTTCGGCAGCTTCATCTTCGAGGACGACCGCGTGATCAAGCTGTTCGGCCTCGGCCTGGCCACGGCCGTGTTCCTCGACGCCACGGTGGTCCGCATGCTCCTGGTGCCCGCCACCATGGAGCTGCTGGGCGACTGGAACTGGTGGGTCCCGAAGTGGCTCGACCGGATCCTGCCCCGCATCGAGGTCGAGGGCCACCGCGACGAGGACGGCCCCGGCGGCCCGGTCCCGCCGGCGGAGGAACGCAGCCTCGAGCGGGTCTAGCGAGCCGTCCCGCCGACCGGCGACGGCCCTTCGCTGCGGCCCCGGGTGCCCCAGGCGCCCGGGGCCGCAGCGCGACCGGGCTCAGGCGCCGGGCTCGGCGGTGACTGTCGGGTCGGTCAGCTCGCCCGAGGCCTCGCCCGGGGCGGCGGAGCGGATCGCCGCCTCGTACTGCTCGCGCTCGGGGCCGTCGGGGTGGAAGCCGGCCTCGTTGAGCTGAGCCGTCGTCACGGGGCCGAGGCGGACGACCTCGACGGTCGCCAGCTGCGCCCACCGCTCGGCCTCGGCGGCGTCGGGCCACACGATGACAGTGAACTGGTCGGTGACCGTGCGCTCGAGGCACCCGAGCTCGGCGCAGGCGTCGCTGCCGTCGCGTTCGCTGAGCACCGGCAGGCCGGCGCCCCGGACGGCGGCGCGCACCTCCTCGTAGGTCACGGTCCCCGGCACGGTGGACGCCATGGCGTCGCACTCGGTGCGGCCCGTGACCGCGAACGTCACGTGGTCGGGGCTCGGTAGGCCGGCGGCGTCGGCGCCGCCGTAGGTGTTGGCGAAGCGCCCGGTCGCCAGCGTGGCGTCGACGCCCTCCTCGGGGGGGATCGCGGCGCACTCGATCGTGACCTCGTACCAGTCACCGTCGGTGCGGTCCTCGTGCACCTCGTCGAAGATGGCCCGCAGGTCGTCGGGGTCGGTGGCCACGGTGAGGACGTCGATGGACGTGGGGCTGCGAATGATCGCCTCGTACGACGGCACCTCGACCCCCGGGCGCCGGTTGTCGGCGAAGCCGCAGCCACCCGCCACGACGAGGGCCGTCAGGGCAGCGGGCAACCGCAGGGACGTCCTCATCGCCCGCCAAGGGTACGCGGCGAGGCCCGTGCAGCGCGTAGCGGACGGGCTACGCACGGCACGGGCCTCGGCTGCCACCAGGGGGTGGTGGGGGAGAGGGAAGCGGCGGGTCAGCTGGGCGCCACGGTCGCCACGAGCTCGTCGCGGCTCATGTTCGACCGCCCGGGGATCTGCTGCTCCTTCGCGAGCTTCTTGAGGTCGTCGGTGGACAGGTACTCCTTGTCGGCGGCCGTCGGCGCCCCCAGCTCGGCCTTGCGGGCCTCGAGCCGCTCGGCGAGCTCGACCAGGGCGTCCATCGACATCGCCTTGCGCACCTCCGGGAACATCTCCGACTCCTCCTCGGAGGCGTGGTGCTCGACGTTCTCCATCATCACCTGGACCTTGGCGACCCACGGCTCCGAGGCGATCTCGATCGACTCGAGCTCGCTCATGAGGACCTTCACGACGTGGTGCTCCTCGACGGCCTCGGTGACCTCCTCGGAGAACTGCTCGCCGGCGGCCTGCACCGCCGGGTAGAAGATCTCCTCCTCGATCTGCGTGTGGACCGTTAGCTCCATCGCGATCTGCGCACACAGTTCGGTCATGAGCTGGTCGTCGTCCTTCTCGTGCGCCTCGGTGAACCGGGCGAACAGGCCACGCACCCGGTTGTGGTCGGCGGTGAGCAACATCAGTGCGTCCATGGCCGGCCACCTACCCGCCCCCCCCGCCCGCAACCCACCGCTAGCGTTCGCGTCCATGTGTGGTCGTTTCGTCGCCGCGTCGAGCCCGGACGACATCGCCAACTACTTCGACGCCCAGGCGCCCGAGGCGCTGCTCGAGCCGAACTACAACGTGGCGCCGACCCACGACGTCTATGCCGTGCGGGCCGACGGCGGGGTGCGGCGGGTCGAGGCGTTCCACTGGGGCCTGGTCCCGTCGTGGGCCAAGGACCCCAAGGTCGGCTCGCGCATGATCAACGCCCGGGCCGAAACGCTGGCCAGCAAGGGCGCCTTCAAGCCGTCGTTCAAGAAGCGGCGGGTGCTCGTCCCGGCCGACGGGTTCTACGAGTGGAAGCGGCCGCCCGCCGGCGTGCCCAAGAAGACGCCGAAGCAGCCGTTCTTCATCCACCGGCCCGACGGCGAGCCGCTCGCGTTCGCCGGGCTCTGGGCCGTGTGGAACGGCCCGGCCGAGGGCGACCGGCTCCAGTCGACGACGATCATCACCACCGAGGCCAACGAGACTATGGCCCCGCTCCACGACCGGATGCCGGTGATCCTGCCGCAGTCGAAGTGGGACGAGTGGCTCGACCCCGAGAACGACGACATCGAGACCCTTGGCAAGCTGCTCGTCCCGGCGCCGCCGGAGCTGATCATCACGCACCCGGTGTCGACCGAGGTCAACAACGTGCGCAACCGCGGCCCGCACCTGATCGACCAGGTCGAGCCGGACGCGCTGTTCAGCTAGCCAGCCGGCACGCGGTCGGCGTGGCCCAGCGCCCGTAGGGCGCCGCGCAGGCGCTCGGCCGCGTCGTCGAGGGCGGCCGGGTCGGGGTCGTGGTCGGCCTTGGCAAAGGACAGGTCGCCCTCCGAGTCGATCGGGACGACGTGCAGGTGGCAGTGCGGGATCTCGAGCCCGGCGATCATCATCCCCACGCGGGCGGGCTCGAAGGCGGCGTCCTGGGCCTGGCCGATCGTCTGCGCCACCAGCATGAGGTGGGCGGCGAGGTCGCTGTCGAGGTCGAGCCAGTGGTCGACCTCGGCGACGGGCACGACGAGGGTGTGCCCGGGCGTCATCGGGGCGATGGTGAGGAAGGCCACGGCCCGGTCGTCCCGCCACACGAACCGCCCGGGGATGTCGCCGTCGATGATCCTGGTGAACAGCGTCGCCATGGCGCAGCAGGCTACGCGGCCTACGCTCCACGCCGATGACGGTCGCCGAGGAGAGTGGAGCGGCCCCCGAGCCGGGGCAGGACCGCCTGCTGACGTTGCCCAACGTCATCACGCTGGTCCGGCTGGCCTGCCTGCCGCTCTTCCTCTACCTGCTCTTCGGGCGCGAGAACCGGGCGGCGGCGGCCTGGCTGCTCGCCATCCTCGGCATCACCGACTGGGTCGACGGCTACCTGGCCCGCCACCTCCACCAGGTTTCGACGCTCGGCAAGATCCTCGACCCGGTCGCCGACCGACTGCTGTTCTTCGTTGGCGCCGGCGGCATCCTCATCGACGGCTCGGTGCCCACCTGGTTCGCCGTCGTGGTCCTCGTGCGCGAGACGCTGGTCGGCGGCGCCACGCTCGTGCTGGGGGCACTGGGCGCCAAGCGCATCGACGTGACGTGGTATGGCAAGGCCGGCACGTTCGGGTTGATGGTCGCGTTCCCGCTGTTCCTGGCGTCCCACTCGACGCTGGGCTGGGCCGACACGGCCGGCGTCCTGGCGTGGGTCGCCGGCATCCCCGGCCTGATCCTCAGCCTGATCTCGGCCGCCCTGTACGTGCCCATGGCCGCGCGCGCGCTGCGCGAGGGCCGGGCACCCGCAGCGACCTAGGGCGCGGAGCGGCCGACCCAGTACCGTCGGTGGGCATGAAGGCAGTGATCATGGCCGGAGGCGAGGGCACCCGCCTCCGCCCGCTGACCTCGAACGCCCCCAAGCCGATGATGCCGATCGTCAACCGGCCGATGATGGAGCACATCGTGCAGCTCCTGCAGCGGCACGGGTTCGACGAGATCGTCGTGACCGTCGCCTTCATGGCGAACCACATCCGCAACTACTTCGGCGACGGGTCCGAGCTCGGCGTGCGGATGGTGTACGCCACCGAGGAGTCGCCGCTCGGCACGGCCGGCTCGGTGCGCAACGCCCGAGACGAGCTCGGCGAGCGCTTCCTCGTCATCTCGGGCGACGTGCTGACCGACGTCGACCTGGGCGCCATCGTCCGCTTCCACGAGGAGCGCGGCGCCCTGGCCACCATCGGCCTCACCCCGGTCGAGGACCCGCTCGAGTTCGGCATCGTGATCACCCGGGACGACGGCTCGATCGAGCGCTTCCTCGAGAAGCCGACGTGGGGCCAGGTGTTCTCCGACACCATCAACACGGGCATCTTCGTGCTCGAGCCCGAGGTCTTCGACTACATCGCCCCCGACCGCCCGGTCGACTTCAGCTCCGAGGTCTTCCCCAAGCTGCTGGAGGAGGGGCGGCCGCTGTACGGCGCCGTCGTCGAGGGCTACTGGGAGGACGTGGGCACGCTCGACGCCTACGTCGGGGCCCACAAGGACGTGCTCGACGGCCGGGTGCAGCTCGACCTGCCCGGCTTCGAGATCAGCGACGGCGTGTACGTGGGCGAGGGCGCGGATATCCACCCCGACGCCCGGGTCGACGGGCCGGCCATCGTCGGCGACTACTGCCGCATCGAGGCCGGTGCCCGCCTGGGCGAGTACTCGGTGCTGGGGACGAACGTGCGCGTCCGCAAGGGCGCCGACCTCCAGCGGGCGGTGGTCCACGACAACACCTACATCGGCGAGGGCGTCCGCCTGCGGGGGACCACCGTCGGCCGGGCGTGCGACCTGCGCAACGGCGTGCGCGGCGAGGAGGGCGTCGTCCTCGGCGACGAGTGCTTCATCGGCGAGCAGGCCGTGCTCAGCGCCGGCGTGAAGGTGTACCCCTTCAAGACCGTCGAGGCCGGCGCCATCGTCAACTCCTCGATCGTGTGGGAGTCCCGGGGGTCGCGCAGCCTGTTCGGCCGCCTCGGCGTGGCCGGCCTGGCCAACGTCGACGTGACGCCCGAGTTGGCCACCCGGGTCGCCATGGCGTTCGCCACGACGCTCAAGAAGGATTCCACGGTCATCACGTCGCGCGACTCCAGCCGGTCGGCGCGCATGCTCAAGCGGGCGATGATGGCCGGCCTCAACGCCGCCGGCGTCAACGTGCGCGACCTCGAGGTGGCGTCGGTCCCGGTGACCCGCTTCGCCGTGGGGCGGCCCGACGCCGACGCCGGCATCACGATCCGGCTCGACGAGTCCGACCCGCAGTCGATCGTCATCCGCTTCTTCGGCTCGTCGGGTGCCGACCTGACCGAGACGGGCCAGCGCAAGATCGAGCGCCTGTTCCTGCGCGAGGACTTCCGCCGGGTGTTCCCCGGCGAGATCGGCGACATCGCCTACCCGCCCCGGCACCTCGAGGCCTACAGCACCGCGCTCGAGTCGGCGGTCGACGTCGACTGCATCGCGGGCGGCGGGTTCAAGGTCGTCGTCGACTATTCCTATGGCGCCGCCTCGTTCGTGATGCCGAACGTCCTGTCGAAGCTCGGCGCCGACGTGCTGGCGGTGAACCCGTTCACGTCGACGACCGGCGTCATGGGCTTCGACCGTGACGAGCACGCCACCCGGGTGGCGTCGCTGGTGCGGGCCTCCGGAGCCAACCTCGGCGCCGTCATCGACCCCGGCGGCGAGCTGCTGACGCTGGTCGACGACACCGGCCACGTCCTGTCCGACGACGAGGCGCTGCTGGCCTACGTGGCGCTGGTGAGCGCCGACCTCGACGGCGGGACGATCGCCCTGCCGCTGTCCGTCACCAGCCACGCCGAGGGCCTGGCCGAACGCAACGGGATCGACGTCCGGCGGACCAAGCTGTCGAACCCGGCGCTGATGGAGGTCGCCGCCGAGCCGGGCGTCCGCTTCGCCGCCGACGGCCGGGGCGGGTTCATCCTTGCGGACTTCCTGCCGGCGTTCGACGCCGCCGCCGCCATGGTCAAGCTCCTCGAGCTGCTGGCCCGGGAGGACACCTCGCTGTCCAAGGTCGTGGCCACCCTGCCCGCCGTCCACATCACCCGCGAGACCGTGGTGACCCCGTGGGAGCAGAAGGGCACGGTCATGCGGTCGCTGGTCGAGCTCTCGAAGGACCGCGAGGTCGACCTCATCGACGGGGTGAAGGTCCATCACGACGGCGGTTGGGCGCTGGCGTTGCCCGACCCCGAGGAGCCTGTGACGATGGTGTGGGCCGAGGCCGGCAGCCTCGCCGACGCCCGGCGGCTGGCCCAGGAGTACGCCCGCCGCATCCGCCAGCTGCTGCGGTAGGCGGGGGTTCGTCCGGCGAGCGGCGTAACCCTCGACCTCCGCATGAGGTCGAGGGTTCGGTGAACGACGCGCACCTAGTCTGACCAGGGCATCGACGACGGGCGACGCCCTGGCGACGCGAAACCTGCCCTCGACCCGCCGTCGAGGCCCGGGCCGGTTCGCTAGCCTGCCGCCATGGACATTCCCGAGGACCTCCGGTATTCGTCCGATCACGAGTGGGTCCGGGTCGAGGGCAACGAGGTACGCATCGGGATCACCGACTACGCCCAGGACGCGCTGGGCGACGTCGTGTTCGTCGAGCTCCCTGAAGTGGGCGCCTCCGTGAAGAAGGGCGACAGCTTCAGCGAGGTCGAGTCGACCAAGTCCGTGTCCGAGGTCTACGCACCGATCTCCGGCACGGTCACGCAGGTCAACACCGAGTTGACCGACAATCCGGAACGCCTCAACGACGACCCCTACGGCGACGGGTGGGTCTGCGTGATCGCCGTGGCGGACGAGGGCGAGCTCGCCCAGCTCCTCGACGCCGACGGTTACCGGTCACTGATCGAGGGATAAGCCGTGGCCGACGACGTCTTCTGCAACCGCTGCGGTCACCGCAACGCCGCCAGCTCCAATTTCTGCTCGTCCTGCGGGGCCCCGCTGGTCCCGGGCCGCGAGGACCCGACCACGGTCGTCTACCTGCCCGAGCAGCTCGAGGGCGAGGGCGACTTCGACCCCGTCGAGCCCGACGCCGTCCCGGCGGGGGTGGGGTTCCTGGTCGTCAAGCGCGGCCCCAACATCGGGTCGCGGTTCACGCTCGACGCCGACGTCGTCAAGGCCGGTCGCCACCCCGACAGCCACATCTTCCTCGACGACATCACGGTCTCCCGGCGCCACGCCGAGATCCTCCGGCAGCCCGACGGCTACGTCGTACGTGACGCCGGGTCGCTGAACGGCACCTACCTGAACCGAGAGCGGGTCGACTCGTCCACGATGAAGGACGGTGACGAGCTCCAGATAGGCACCTTCAAGCTGGTCTTCCTGACCGGGAGGGGAGATGCCTCGTGACCCGGTCGCCGGCTGACCGGTCGCACCTGTCCATCGGCGAGGTGCTCTCGCTGCTCCAGGACGAGTTCCCCGACGTCACCATCTCGAAGATCCGCTTCCTCGAGAGCCAGGGCCTCCTCGACCCCGAGCGGACCCCCTCGGGCTACCGCAAGTTCTACGACGACGACATCGAGCGCCTGCGCTGGATCCTCCGGCAGCAGAAGGAGAACTACCTCCCGCTCAAGGTGATCAAGGACCGGCTCGACGACCGCGCGGCCCAGGCAGCCGCGGCAGCGGCCGCCGAGGCCGAGGAGTCGGCCGCGGCCACCGCTCCGGCGGGCCGGAACGGCGGCGGGGGCCGGCACGGTGGACGCTCGAGCCGCAACGGCGCCGGCCGGGGCGGCCGTACGGGCGCGCCCGGCGGGCCCTCCACCGCCAGCGGGCCCCCCCGGACGTCCGTCAACGGGCGCGGCCGCAGTGCCGTGGCCGTCGACGAGCGCCCGGACGCCGCCGGTGCGGCCGGTGGTGCGCGTGCTGGTACCGACGCGGCCCGTGCCGCGGGCCCCGGCGCGGCCGGGGCCCCGGGCAAGGGCGCCTCCGCCGCGGCGAGGGTGACGACGGGCGAGGCCTACGCCCGCGACGGCGCCTCGGCTCCGGGCTCTGGTGGTCCCCGCGGTCCGGAGCCGGTGGCCCGCGACGCCGCGGCCGACGGTGCGGGCCAGCCCGCGGTGGCCGACGACCCCGCCTCCGAGGGACGCTCGCCGGCGACGGCGGCACCCCGTCCGTCCGGGCCCTCCGGCCCGGCGGATGCGCCCGGGGCGACACCCGCCGCCCGCCCGCCGGCCGGGGTGGACGCTTCCCGGACGATCGACATCCCGCACGAGGGGGTCCGCGTCGACGCGTCGCACACCGGTGCCTCGGGAGGCCGGGCGGACCTCCCCGCTGGCCTCCCCGGCCGCCCGTCCCGCATCGAGCCGACACCCGCCGCGGCCCCGACGGGCGCCGACACAACGGGCCCGGTCGTCCCAGCCGGTGGCGCCACGACCGGCTCCTCCCAGGCCCCCGTGCTCGCCGGATACCCCGACCTCGCCCGCTACGCCGGCCTGGGCCACGAGGCGTCCACGTCGATCAGCCTCACGATCGACGAGCTGGCCGAGGCGAGCGGCATGACCGCCCGCGACCTGCACGAGCTCGAGGGCTTCGGCTTACTCGAGAGCCACGTCGTCGGCGACGCCGCCTACTACGACGGCGACGCCCTCGTCGTGGCTCGCACCGCTGCCGGGTTCCTCCGCCACGGCATCGAGGCCCGCCACCTGCGTACCTACAAGGTGGCCATCGACCGCGAGGCGGGGCTGTTCGAGCAGATCGTCCTCCCGCTCCTCAAGCAGCGGAACCCCGAGGCCCATCGCCGGGCCAACCGGATCGTCGCCGAACTGATCCACCTCGGCGAGGCCATGCGGGGCACCCTCCTGCACCGAGAGCTGCGCGACCACATCGACCCCTGAGAGGCTGCGCCGACAGGGCGGCGACGTTGCGCCGACCGTGCCGACCATCCCGGCGTGAGCAGCGCGATCCGCCCCGGTGGGTGCGAATCTGCTCGACCGCGATCTCCCGATCCAGCGGAACCGCAGCCGCCGTGCCGGTGTAGGAGGGGCATGCGCAGGCTCCCCCTCGTCGGGGCCGTCGCCGACCTCCAGGCCGACCGGGGCTTCCGGCCCTGGTTCCTGGCCGTCGTGGCCAACGGCGCCCGCAACGAGCGGCGGGCCCGGGGCCGGCGGGCGCGCCTGGCGCTCCGGGTGGCCGCCGCCGACGCCACCCGGGCCGTCCCCACGCCCGAGGACGTCGCCGTGCGGGCCGCCGAGCACGCCGCCGTGGCGGGCGGTCTCGGCCGCCTCCCGGACGGCGACCGCGCTCTGCTCGCCCTGCGCCACGCCCGCGAGCTGTCCGAGCGGGACATCGCCGCCGCCCTCGACTGCCCGCCCGGGACCGTGAAGTCCCGCCTGTCCCGCGCCCGGGGGCGCCTGCGCGCCCAGCTCGGCACGTCCCTGGCGGTCGCCGCCGCCCTTGCCCTGGCCGCCGGCCTGGTCGCGCCGGTCCGCCAGGCGGTGGCCGGCTGGCTCGGCGTCGGCACCACCCGCATCGAGCAGGTACCGGACGGCCGGGGCG
>DATFOS010000201.1:0-29021 GCA_035265325.1 Acidimicrobiales bacterium | reverse complement strand
GTCGTCGATGACCGCGATCGAGTCGGCCAGCCGGTCCGCCTCGTCCAGGTACTGGGTGGTCAGGAGCACGGTCGTCCCGCCGGCGACGCGATCCTCGATCGTCTGCCACAGGGCCAGGCGGCTGCGCGGATCGAGGCCGGTGGTGGGCTCGTCGAGGAAGAGCACCGGCGGCCGTGCCACCAGCGCCGCGGCCAGGTCCAGCCGGCGCCGCATGCCCCCCGAGTAGGTGCGCGCCGGACGCGTGGCGGCCTCCGCGAGCTCGAACCGCTCGAGCAGCTCGTCGGCGCGCTCGCGCGACTGCCTGCGGCCCAGGTGGTACAGCCGGCCGACCATCACGAGGTTCTCGCGGCCCGTCAGGTTCTCGTCGACTGCGGCGTACTGGCCGGCCAGGCCCAGCAGCGGGCGCACGCGGTCGGGCCGCTCCAGCACGTCGACGCCCAGCACCCGCGCCCGCCCGGCGTCGGGGCGCAGGACGGTCGTCAGGATGCGGACGGTCGTGGTCTTACCCGCCCCGTTCGGCCCCAGCAGGCCGAGGACGCTGCCGGGGGCGACGGCGAGGTCGACGCCGTCCAGCGCCACCTCGTCGCCGAAGCGTTTGGTGAGGCCCTCGGCCTCCACTGCGTGCTCGGCCATGCGAGCTCCTCCTGCGACGTCGATCGGACGACGCGCACGGTAAGAGCTCGAGTTCACTGGAGGTCAAGGGTCCGCCGCGGACCGCTCCAGCGCCGGGCGCCGGCGACCCCGGCTCAGCGGTCCTGGTGCTCGCGGGCGGCCGTGAGGGGGCGGCTCGGGAACCGCATGACCCGGCCGCGGGGCTCGACATCGGCCAGGCGCCGCTCGCGCGCGACCTGGTCGGCGAGCGCCTCGTAGTGGGAGAGCGTGGCCGGCTTGTCGAGCGGCGGCTCGGCGGAGACGCCCACGACCGCGGCCTCGCCGGCGAGCGGCGTGGCGGCCGGCCGCTCGGGCGACCGGGACCGGCGGCGGACGGCCCGCTCGAGGGCGGTCACCCGGCGGTCGAGGTCGGCGAAGGCGTCGGCCGACACGCCGGCGGAGGAAGCCGCCACCGGCCCGGTCAGCCGGGGCACGGCCAACTCGGCGGCCTGCTCGTCACGGGGGCCACGCAGGCCGCGGGCCCCGCCGGGGACGTCCGTGTGACGCGGGGCGACCCGGAAGCGGCGCCCGGCGAAGAACGACAGGCAGGCCAGTCCGGCGGATGCGAGGGCGTACAGACCGGTCACGGCGTACCGCCCGGGATGCCCGTCCTCGTGGTCATGTCCCCATCCTTCGGCCCGAACTACAGCACGTCGGATCGCTCTACCCGCGCCTCCGTACTGTCCACGTTCTTCGAACAGTACCCATTATCTACCGGTATCCAGCACCTCGCAAGGAGGTGATACGACCGCATTCCGTGCTCGCCGGGCGCGATTCCAGCACGCAGTGCGGCCGGCGAACGGGTCGGGGCCGGCCCCCAGCAGGCGCCGGCCCCGACATCAGGACTCTCGTCGGTCTAGGGACCTACTGGTCGAACTCGCCCCCTCGCACGCCCCCGAGGAACGCCGTCCACTCGTCGGGCGTGAACTCCAGGACGGGGCCGAGCCCGTGCTGCTTCGAGTCACGGACACCCACGCTGCCGTCGGTGGCAAAGGCGATCTCGACGCAGTTGTCCCCTGCACTGGACAGGGTCGACTTGCGCCAGCCGACGTACTTGTTGCTCTCCGTGGTCACTACGCCACTCCTTCTTGGATTGACCGGACCTGCCGCCAGCACATGTCCCCGTACGGTCCAACGACGTTGACAGTGCTCAGTATCTATTCGTTCAGCCACTGAACGCAAGGAGCTTCCATGCCCGAGGGCCCTCGCACCGTCCCGCGGACCTCGGCCCGGAAGCGACGACTTGCCTCATTCGGCCTGCTCATGGCCCACACGACGAGGCGGCCGCCACCGGTTACGCGGGGCGACTCCGTCGAACAGGGCGCCTACGATGATCGCTGAGCCGTCGGTACTGTTCGCCTGGCGGAACGACTGTGGTCGGCGTCAACGGCTCGGGCGCCGCTTCGACGCGCCCCGACACGGCGCGCGCCGACGGGGACGGCGAGGCTGTCCGTACGCGGCGTAGCGACGGGCGTGGAGGGGCCCGCCGTCAGGGCCGGCGCGTCTTCTTGGGCGGCTCGACCGCCTGGGTCCCGGCCAGGAGCAGCTCGAGGCTGTCGGCCTGGGAGTAGGACGCCTCCCACAGGGCCTCGAAGATGCCCACGTACTTCTTGGAGGGCTCGTCCTCGGACACGAGGAGGTCCTTGGTGACCGTGTCGACGGCGACGATCGTCGGGTCGCCGGAGTCGGAGAACGTGTAGATGGAGAACGCCGACCGGGGCACGACGTAGCCCTCGACCCGGGCGTTGACCGGAAGCACCCGCAGGCGCATCTTCAGGTTGCCGTTCACCGTGGCGGTGATGTGGTAGAGCTGCGCCTTCACCACCTCTTCCGGGGCGGCGAGGCGGCGGACCGCGAGCTCGTCGAGCACGACGTCGTAGGTGGGGCCGCCGGGCCGGCGGAGCATGCGCTGGCGGCCCGCCCGGGCCTCGATGACCTTGGCCGCCACCCAGTCGACGTCGCCCTGCGACTCCTCGGCCTCGGTGCGGAACCGGGTGAACTCCTCGGTCTGCAGGAGGCCCGGCACGAACGTCATGGCGAACTCGCGAATGGTCTGGGCGCCCGCCTCGAGGTTGGCGTAGAGCGCCTGGCGCTCGCCCATGTTCTTGTTGGACTCCCACCAGCCCCGCTCGCCCGCCTCGCGGGCGAAGGTCATGATCTGGGTCCACCGCTCGTCATCGACGCCGAGCGCATCGAGGATGCGCATGACGTCGTCCTGGTCGGCGACGTGGCCGTTCTCGAGGCGGGAGATCTGCGCCCTGCTCTGGCCGATGCGCTTGGCCAGCTGCTCGTGGGTCAGCCCGGCGTCGATGCGCAGCTTCCTCAGCTCGCTGGCGAGTCGCTGTCGACGCACGTATGGACTGATCATCCCGCCCCTCGGACATCGGCCTGATTCGTACAGTACGCGATCGCGAGCACGACGTGGAAGCAAACGGACGTTGTCGCGGGAAGTAGTGCGATCGCGAACGGCGTTCGCGCGTAGGAACGACACGTACGTGGTCGGACGCTTCCCCACGCTGCATCCACGACAAACGCCGAAAAGATCGCGACGAAGAACGAACTTGGACGGTCGGTCCGTAAGAGGTCGCTATATAGAGTCGGCAGTCAATAGGCGGTCGCTGCTCGGAGAGGGCGGAGAGGAGTCCGACCAGGCCGTACGGCGCCGGCACCCACAACGGACGGTCCCGTCTCGCGCCGGCGGCGGTGCTTGCCCTGCCGGTGCCCGCCACGGCCGGTGGCTGCGGCAACGGTGACGGCGGTGATGACTTACCGACGGAACCGACGGCCGAACCTCCCGGCACAGCTGGTCGACTGCGAGGTGCACGACGGCACGCCGCGCCGCATCGAGGCGGCCCTGCGCGGCCTCGGCGGCGTGCTACGACATCGCTCGACCCCGCCCTCTTGGTGGACCGGACGCTCGTCGCCGACGTCCTCGGCGACGGCGCGCCGTCCCCGCCTAGGTCAGACCCCGTACCCCTCGGGGTAGCCCCGGCCCTCGTAGCCGCCGTCGTCGCCCTCGGCCTCGGGCGGCCGCGGCATGCGCACGTCGTCGACGACCACGTTCACCTCGACCACCGCCAGGCCCAGCATGCGGTTGGTCTGGCTGGCCACGTTGGCCTGGACCCGGCGGGCCACCTCCATCACCACGTGGCCGTACTCGACGACGATGACGACGTCGACGGCGACCTCGCGTCCCTGGATGCGGGCCTTCACGCCCTGGTCGCCGCGCTTCTGGCCGATGCCGATGCGCTCGCGGACGGTCTCGAGTGCCCGGGCGAAGTCGCCGCCGAGGTCGGCCACCCCGGGGACCTCCATGGCCGCCAGGCCCGCCACCTTCTCGACCACCTCGTCCGCCACGTCGATCCGCCCCTTGACGACGGCGGCGAGCCGCTGCCGGTCTCGTTCCCGCTCCCTGTCGCCGCCCGAGACGGACACCGAACCGGGCCGGTCCATCGACCGCTCCCCCGGCCGGTCCCGGTCGAGGGGCCGCTCGAGCGGGCGGTCGATCGGACGGTCCAGGTCGGGGATCCCGACGCCTCCGCCGGGAGGCGCCGGGGGCACAGGAGGCGCCGCCGGCGCCGGTTCGCTCCGCTCGGGGAGCGTCTCGTCGGCCCGGGGGCCGAACGGCGGGCCGCTCGGCGGGCGGGACTCGGCCGCGTACTCCGTCCGCGCCTCGGCCGGGTAGTCGCTCACTGGGTGCCTCCTGGTCCTCGGACGCCGCCATCCTGGCCGAAGTGTCAACCCCGATGTCGGCCGGACGACAGGGGCGGCCGGCGGTCAGGCCGGGACGCGGTAGGGGTCGTGCTCCGTCAACAGGCGCTCCAGCTTGGCCTCGTCGACACGGGCCACGACGTTGCGTGATTCGTGCTGGTCGCGCAGCGTCTTGGCCAGGCTGAGCGAGGAGCTGACGGTGAACAGCGAGGCCAGGGCGAGGAACGCCCGGGGCCACGGCCCCACCGGCAGGTAGGCGATGCCGATGCCGAGGCTCAGGAGCGACGTGGCGAACGCGATCTGGGTCTGCAGGACCCAGGCGGGGCTGTGGTTGGCGGGACGGGTGTTCGGATCGGTGGTGGCCATGACGGTCCTCCCGTGGTCGGGTCGATTGTGGACCGTCCCAGCGTCCGCCCACGCGCCCGCGGCGCCCATGGGGAACCCCTCCCAGAACGCACTGGGCAATCCCCCGGAGGCGCCGATGAGTCCGCGCCGCTCGTCCCCTCCCAGGTGTCGTGACCGACGACTGCGTCCGCACCGGTGCGGCGTCCTGGCTGACCGAGCCCGGACGCGACGAGGAGGGGGCGTCGTTGCCCCCTCCTCGCGTCGTCAGCGATCGCCGACGGTTGGTATCAGCGCAGGCCGAGCTGGCTGGAGCAGGACGGCCAGGCGCCCCACCCCTGCGTCGACTGCAGGTTCTCGGCGACCCGGATCTGCTCCTCGCGGGACGCGTTGGCCGGGCTGCCCGAGCCACCGGCGGCCTCCCAGCTGCCCTGCGAGAACTGCAGGCCGCCGTAATAGCCGTTGCCGGTGTTGATGGCCCAGTTGCCGCCCGACTCGCACTGCGCGAGCTGGTCCCAGACACCGGAGCCGGTGCTGGCGGGGGCGGCGGCGGGCTCCGGGGCGGGAGCCGGCGCCGGGGCGGGGGCCTCGTACTCGGCGGCCTCGGCCTCGTCGTTGTCCGACGAGGACGAGGAGGACGAGCTCGAGGGGGCCGCGCTCGTCGCGGGGCCGGTCAGGTCGAGGTCGATGACCTGGCCGACGAAGATCAGGTCGGGGTTCTCGATGCCATTGCCTGCGGCCACCGCAGCCCAGTTGTCCGGGGCGAGCTTCGAGAGCGTGTCCCCGGGCTGGACCACGTGCGGTCGGTGCGTGGGGGCAGCCCCGCTGACGTCGGCGAAGCCGACGACGCCGATGGAGGCAACCGCCGCGGCGACGGCCGCACGCTTCATGGTTCGCTTGAGCAATTCGTTTCCTTCTGTCGGGGTCAGGGTGAGCCGCTCGACCGACCGTGGGCCGGTCTCACGCGGCTCGCCGCCCCACTCCGTCGCCCCCTTCCGCCCGCCTCAGCGAGCCTCGAACACCGTTACTGTCGGCGTTTGGGACCACTGGGCCGTGGGGAACGGTGGGACGATCCGGCGGCGTGGCCGCCCCACCAGGGGTGTGCTGACGGTGTGCGCCGGACACCAAAACGCATCCCGGCCCCTCGGGTCACGAGTGGCCGGTACTCCTGTTTCGCGGCCCCCTCCCCCTCCCGGGGGCCGGTACGCGGGGGAGTACCCCTGCCGCGCCCGGCGGCGTGGAAAGTGGGTTCGCGCCGTTACGCCGCCAGACTGCCTCGTGCGCGACTGGCCGCTCGTAGGGCGGGCCGATGAGCTGAAGGTCCTGAAAGACCTGCTCATGGGGCCGGAACCGAGAGGTATCGTCTTCGCCGGGGCACCCGGCGTGGGCAAGACGCGCCTGGGCCAGGAGGGCCTCCTCGTGGCCGAGCGGGCCGGTTTGGCCACGGTCCAGGCGGCCGCCACGCGTGCCGCGGGACGATTACCCTTCGGCGCCGTCGCACCGCTCCTGGCGGGCGACGCGCCCGATCCGGGAGCCGTCGACGAGCGCGTCGACCTCCTCCGGCGGACCGTGGCGGCGCTGGCCGACCGGTCCGAGGAGCAGCCGCTGGTGCTGTTCGTGGACGACGCCCACCTGCTCGACGACGCCTCCGCCACCCTCGTCCACCAGGCGGCCGCCACCGGGGCCGCCACCGTGCTCGCCACCGTGCAGGTCGGCGCGCCGTCGCCCGACCCGGTGGTGGCGCTGTGGAAGGACGGCATCGCCGAGCGGATCGAGGTCCCGGCCCTCAGCCCCGAGGCGGTCGAGGAGCTGCTCGCCGCCGTGCTGGAGGGGCCGGTCGACCCGGCCACCGTCGCCCAGTTCGTCGAGCGCAGCCGCGGCAACGCCCTGTTCCTACGCGAGCTGGTCACCGGCGCCCTCGACGACGGCGGCCTGGCCGACCAGGGCGGGCTCTGGCGCCTGACGGAGGACCTGTCCCCGTCCGCCCGGCTGGCGGAGATCGTCGAGGCCCGCCTCGGCCACCTCGACGAGCGCGAGCGGAACCTGCTCGAGCTCGTGGCCTACGGCGAACCGCTGGGCCACGCCGAGCTGGCGTCCCTGTCCGAGCCGGCGCTGGCCGAGTCGCTGGAGCGCCGGGGCCTGCTCGCCAGCAACGTCGAGGGCCGGCGCCTCACCGTCCACCTGGCCCACCCGCTGTACGGCGATGTCGTGCGCGAGCACACCCCCGCGCTGCGGGCCCGGGCCATCGCGTCCGAGCTGGCCGACGCCGTGGAGGCCACCGGGCCGAGCCGGCGCGAGGACGTGCTGCGCGTGGCGACCTGGCGCCTGGCCGCCGGCGACCGGGACCCCGACGTCATGCTTCGGGGCGCCGGCATCGCCCGGTGCCGCCACGACTTCCCTCTGGCCGAACGGCTGGCCCGCGCCGCGGCCGAGGCCGGTGCGGGCTGGAAGGCGACCCTGCTGGCGGCCGAGTTGGCCGGCCTCCAGGGCCGGACGGAGGAGGCCGAGGCCGAGCTGGCCGCCCTGGCGGCGTCGCTGAGCGCCCCGCCCGGGGACGCCCCCGCGGTCCCGGACGCCGTCCGGGCCCGAGTGGCGCTGGCCCGCTTCGACAACGCCGTGGCGTTCTCCGGCCGCGACGACGTGGTCACGCTCGACGAGGCGTCCGCCACCATCACCGACCCGTACTGGCGCGACCAGCTCGACGCCCGCCGGGCCGGAGTGGCGCTCAACACCTCCGGCCCCGACGCCGGCGCGGCCGCCGCCCTGCCGATCGCCGAGCGGGCCACCGGTGACGGCCTGGTGTTCGCCTGCGTCATCGGTGCCTACGCCCTGGCCCGCCAGGGCCGCCTCGACGCCGCCCTGGAGCTGTCGGCCCGGGGCCGGGCCGGGCAGGAGTCCGCCCCGACGCCCCCGGTCTGGTACCCCTGGTGGCACGCCGTGACAGAGGGCATGGCGCTGCTCTACGCCGGCCGGTTCGACGCCGCCGACGAGGTCATCGCCGCCCACCACGACCAGGCCGTTGCCGAGGGCTCTGCCGAGGCGCAATCAGTTTTCGCCGCCCTGGCGGCGGCGGCCGCCGGCGAGCGGGGGCGGGCACGCACGGCCGCGCGCCGCGCCCGGGAGGCCGTCACGCTCGACGAGCGGATGGGCCGGCCGCTGCTGGTCCGCCAGGGCCACATCCTGGCCGCCCGGGCGCTCGCCCACGCCGGCCAGGCCGACGAGGCGGCCGAGGAACTGGCCGCGCTCGACGCCCTCGGCCTCCCGCCGATCATGCGGGACGAGGTCGACCTCCTCCAGGCCCGGGCGTGGACGGCGGCGACCGCCGGTGACATCCCCCGCGCCCGCGGCTTCCTGGAGCAGGCCGCCGAGTTGGGTCAGGAGCTGGGCGACCTCGTGGGCCGCTCGTCGGCCCTGCACGGTCTCGCCCGTCTCGGCCAGCCCGCCGAAGCCTGCGACGCGCTCTACGAGGTTGCGACCCGCATCGACGGCGACCTGGCCCCGGCCCGGGCGCGCCACGCCGAGGTCCTGGCCCGGGGCGACGCCCCCGGGCTGGAGAAGGTGTCCGACGACTTCGAGGCAATGGGGGCAGACCTGCTGGCCGCCGAGGCGTCCGCCGACGCCGCCGTGGCCCGGCGCCAGGCCGGCGAGCAGCGCGAGGCGGCGGCCGCCGAGCGGCGGACGGCGATCCTGGTCGAGCGGTGCGAGGGCGCCGTCACCCCGGCCCTCCACGCGACGGAGGCGCGCGTCCGGCTGACGCCCGCCGAGCGCGAGACCGCCGCCCTCGCCGCCGGAGGGCGGGCCAACAAGGAGATCGCCGAGCAGCTCTTCCTCTCGCCCCGCACGGTCGAGAACCGGCTCCAGCGGGTGTACGAGAAGCTGGGCGTGTCCGGCCGCACCGAGCTCGCCGAAGCCCTCGCCGCCGCCGAGGGCTGATCACCCGCTGGCCGACGCGGTCGTCATCGCTGGACGTCGAAGCGTTGCAGGACGTTCGTGTCCGGATGGACCAGCCAGAGCGCACCGTCCTCAGCCACGACGCCGTTGACGTTGAGCGGCTCGAGCGTGTCGACGTGCTCGAAGGTCTCGGCGTCGAGCACGAGGACGTCCCACGGCTCCTCACCCCGAGTCGGCACGAAAATCGACCTGCCATCCGTCGTGATCCCGCCCCCACCGACCACGTCCGGGAGCTCGATCATCGAGGCCACGGACCAGGTGTCGCGGTCGATCACAACCGCACTGGTGTTCAGATCGCCGCGAAGAACACGGTGTCGTCGAACACCACCGGCCAGGCGACGTCGACGGGGAGGCTGATCGTGGCCAGCACCTGATTGGTTGCCGGGTCGATCATCACAGTCCCCGAGTCGCCTGATTCGGCCGGGGCGTCATCGTGGTTCCACGTCACGACCAGGTCGGGTGTGGCATAGACGAAGTCGCAGGGCACGCCGAGGTCGATCGCAGCGACCGGCTCGAGCGTGGTCGGGTCGTATCGGTGGAGTCGGCGTCCATCGCAGACCCACATGGCGCCATCTATGGCGAAGCTGCGGTTCGCCGCCGGTCCGACATCGGCCTTGGCCAGGCTGTCGGTGATGGTGTTGGTCGCTTCGTCGATGGCGACCTACGCGTCTGCCGTCCTTACCCACTGACCTGCCGTTCAGGGAGGCGCCTCGAACCCGCCCGCGTCGTCGGCTGCCGCCCGCGGACCAGGGCGTAGTCCGCCACTCAGTCCAGCTGGTCGGTTCCGTCAGGCCAGGCGACGGGACTCGGGCTCATGGGAGGCGGTCAGGGCCGATCGGCGTGGCCGGGGGGCGGATCTCACCCGAACCGCGCTCGGTCAGGACCACCGGGACGATGTGCCGTGCTGGGGGCCAATGCTGGCCGTCGAGGCGTCGGAAGACCAGCGATGCCGCCATGCGGCCCATCCCGGCGGGGTCCTGCGCGATCACCGTGATCCGGGGTTGCAGGAGGTCGGCGGCCGGGAAGTCGTCGAAGCCGACGACGGCGACGCGGTCGTGGAGGCCGAGGCGCTGCAAGGCGCTGACGGCGCCGATGGTGACCAGGTTCTGGCTGGTGAACAGCGCGGTGGGTGGGTCGCCACCGTCCAGCAGTGCGGTCACCGCGGCGGCGGCCGCGTCGACCGAGCGCAGGTCGTGCACGGTGTGCGAGGGGCGGGTGGGGATGCCCAGGTCTTGGCAGGCGTCTCGGTAGCCCTGGTAGCGCTCGGCTGCCGTCGGGATGGCGAGGAGGTCGCCGAGGTAGGCGATACGGCGGTGCCCGTAGGCGGCGAGGTGGCGCACGGCCTGCTGGGCGCCCACGGTGTTATCGGCGAGGACGGCATCGGCGCTCAGGCCTCGCGGGGCCCGGTCGACGAACACGATGGGGGTCCCCGACCGCAGGTCGCCGTACAGGTAGCTCTGGTCCTCGCCCGTCGGTGCGATGACCAGGGCGTCGGCGCGGCGCATGGTGAAGGCGCGCACGAGGTCGCGCTCGCGCTGCGGGTCCTCGTCCACGCTGCCCGCGAAGAGCAGGACGCCGCGCTCGCGGGCCTCGTCCTCCAGCCCGCGTAGCAGCGCCGCGGAGAAAGGGTTGGCGAGATCCTCGAGGACGGCGGCGATGGCGGCGGTCTTCCCGTCGGCGCGGCGCAGGTTGCTCGCCGACAGGTTGGGCCGGTAGTCGAGCTGGGCGACGGCGCGCTCGACCTGAGCGAGCAGAGCCGTCGAGACCCCGCGCTCGCCGTTGATGACCCGCGACACGGTCTTGAGGCTGACGCCCGCCAAGGCGGCCACGTCACGCATCGTGGCCCGGGGTCGTGGGTCCGGGTCGACACGTTGGTCGGCGGGGCCCTCCATCGCTTCCCTCGCTCTCCCCCGAACGTTCTGCCGCTCTGCACCCGGTCGTCCCGTCCCGGGCGGCGGGATTGTAGGCCCGCCGTGGGAGCGGAGCGGTCGGGCCTCCCACCGTGCTGCGCGGTCCGTCCTCGCACCGGCCGCGGCGACGTCACGGGACGATTCTCGTGGATACCTCACCGCAGTAAGCACTGCGCAGACAACCTTGTCAACCACAATCGACGGAGCCATGGTCATCCATCTGATGGCTCTCGTCAGGTGATTGACGAAGACTGTGATCTATGGCACAGTCCGCATTGACATCGTTGTCAGCCGGCGAGGAGCCCGGGTGGCAGAAGGGGGACCGGAACGATGCGGATGTGGACGAACGCGAGCCCGAGGCCGGGCCGGATACGCATCGTCGGCGCCGTTGTGGCGCTGTCGATCGGCGTCGTGGCCTGCGGCGGCGACGATCAAGGGGAGTCGGGTGGCGCCCAGTCAGGGGACGACGAGGTGCTCGTCGGCCTCATCACCAAGACCGACACCAACCCGTTCTTCGTGAAGATGCGCGAAGGTGCCGAGGCGACCGCGGATGAGCTGGGCATCGACCTCCAGTCCTTCGCCGGTGAGGAGGACGGCGACAACCAGTCCCAGGTCGACGCGGTCGACAACCTCATCGCCGCCGGCGCCACGGGCATCCTCATCACACCCAACGACTCCGAGGCGATCGTGCCTGCCCTCGACCGGGCACGCCAAGCGGGCATGCTCGTCATCGCCCTCGACACTCCGCTCGAACCGGCGGATTCCGCGGACGCCACCTTCGCCACCGACAACTTCCGGGCCGGCGAGCTGATCGGCGAGTGGGCGAGGGCGACGTTCGAGGCCGACGGGACCGAGGCGAGGATCGCCATGCTCGACCTGAACCCCAACCAAATCTCGGTCGACGTCGCCCGCGACCAGGGCTTCCTCCAGGGCTTCGGCGTCGACGTGGGCGACGAGTCCGTGATCGGTGACGAGGACGACCCGCGCATCGTCGGCCACGACGTGACGGAGGGCAGCCCCGAAGGCGGGCGCACCGCCATGGAGAACCTGCTCCAGCGCGACCCCGACATCAACCTCGTGTACACGATCAACGAGCCGGCGGCGGCCGGCGCCTACGAGGCGCTGCGGGCCGCGGGCAAGGAGGACGAGGTCACCATCGTCTCCGTCGACGGCGGCTGCCCCGGCGTCGAGAACGTGGCTTCCGGGGTGATCGGTGCGACGTCGATGCAGTTCCCGCTGGACATGGCCGCCCTCGGTACCGAAGCCATCAGCGACTTCGCGGCCAGCGGCGACAGGCCCGAGAACAGCGAGGGCCTCGACTTCGTGAACACCGGTGTCGAGCTCATCACCGACACACCGGTGGACGGCGTCGACTCCCAGGACAGCACCTGGGGCCTGGAGAACTGCTGGGGCTGAGCCCGCCCGATCGCAAGACCCCACGTGTGGGGCCCCGGTCGGCGCGACCTCCCGGTCGCGCCGGCCGGGGTGACCCGGAGGAGGAGCTCATGGGAATCACGGACATCCCGGCCATGGCGGTCGCCGGGGACAACGAGGCGGCGCCCGCGCCAGCGGGGCCACGGGCGGGCCGATCGGCGCAACCGGCCACCGAACCGCCCCCGCCGGCGCCGTCGCCGTCGCCGGTCACACGGCTCCAGCACCTGTTGCACGCCCGGGCGACCCTGGGCCCCGCCGTGGTCCTGGCCGTGGCGATCATCGTGTTTGCCTCGGTGTCGGACAGGTTCATGCAGCCGGCGAACGTGTCGCTGGTGCTCCAGCAGGTCGCCGTCGTCGGGACGCTGGCCGTCGGCCAGACGATCATCATCCTCACTGCAGGCATCGACCTGTCGGTCGGCGCGGTCATGGTCCTCACGTCGATCGTGATGGGGAAGCTGTCGGCCGAAGCCGGGTTGCCGGGGCCCGTGGCGATCGGCGCGGGATTCGCCGTCGGCCTCGCCTGCGGCCTCATCAACGGGGGCCTCGTCACCCGCCTGAAACTGCCGCCGTTCATCGTCACCCTCGGCACGCTGAACGTGTTCTTCGCCCTCAACCTGTGGTACTCCGAATCGGCCACGATCCGGGGCACCGACATGTCCTCGACGCTGCTGTGGACCGGCGAGACGTTCACGGTGTTCGACACCCGGGTGACCTACGGCTCGGTCATCATGCTCGTGCTGTTCGCCGGTATGGGCTTCGCGCTGCGCATGACGGCGTGGGGCCGCCATGTCTACGCCACCGGCGACGACGCCGAGGCCGCCCGGCTCTCGGGCATCCGCACGTCGCGGGTCCTCCTCAGCGTGTACGTGGTCGCCGGGCTGGTCTACGCGCTCGGTGCGTGGATCCTGATCGGTCGCATCGCCGCCGCCAGCCCCCAGGCCGGGCAGTCCGAGAACCTCGACACCATCACCGCCGTGGTACTGGGCGGGACCAGCCTGTTCGGGGGCCGGGGGGCGATCCTGGGCACGCTGCTCGGCGCATTGTTCGTCGGGGTGTTGCGCAACGGGCTGGCCCTGTCCGGGGTCGACGTCCTGTGGCAGAACTTCGCCGTCGGGATCTTCGTCATCGTGGCGGTGGCCCTGGACCAGTGGATCCGGAGGCTCCGATGATGCCGAGCGATTCGACGACCCTCGACGCCGCGCCGCGTGACCTGGCCGACCCGCCGGTGCTGGCGGCACGGGGCCTCGTAAAGCGCTACGGCCCGGTGACCGCGCTCGGCGGCGCGGACTTCGAGCTGATGGAGGGCGAGGTCCTCGCCGTGATCGGCGACAACGGCGCCGGGAAGTCGAGCCTGATCAAGGCGCTGTCGGGTGCCCTCGTGCCCGACGAGGGCGAGATCGAGGTGTGCGGCCGTCCCGCCCACTTCACGACCCCCGTCGACGCCCGGGCGGCCGGGATCGAGACCGTCTACCAGACCCTGGCGGTGGCACCCTCGCTCGACATCGCGTCGAACCTGTTCCTCGGACGCGAGACCCGGCGGCGCGGCGTGCTCGGGTCGTGGTTGCGCATGCTCGACCACGCCAAGATGAGGTCCGAGGCGGCACGCCACCTCAACGACCTGGGCATCATGACGATCCAGAACCCGACGCAGGCCGTCGAGACGCTGTCGGGAGGCCAGCGTCAGGCCGTGGCCGTCGCCCGGGCGGCTGCCTTCGGCAGCCGGGTCGTGATCATGGACGAGCCCACCGCCGCGCTGGGCGTCCGCGAGTCACGAGCGGTGCTCGACCTCATCCTCGAAGTCCGGGGGCGCGGCCTGTCGGTGATCCTGGTCAGCCACGACATGCCCCTCGTGTTCGAGATCGCCGATCGCATCCACGTCCAGCGCCTCGGCCGGCGCGCGGGGGTCGTCACCCCGGCCAGCCACACGATGACCGACGTCGTCGCGATCATGACCGGCGCGGCGCCGGCACCGGAGTAGCGGCCCGCCATGATCGCGGTGCTCGGCGAGACGCTGGTCGACCGGTTCGAGGCGGGCGACGGGAGCCCGGCGATCGAGCGGACCGGAGGCAGCCCGGCCAACGTCGCCGTTGCCCTCGCTCGGCTCGGCGTGGCGACCCGCCTCGTCACGCAGCTGGGCGACGACACCCGCGGCCGGGCGGTGCTGCGGTACCTCCACGACAGCGGTGTGCTGGTGACGGCCGGTTCGGTTCACGGCGGCCGCCGCACCGGCGTCGCCCGGACGACGATCATCGACGGCCAGGCCTCCTACGACTTCACCGCCTGGTGGGACAAGCTGTCGCCCGCCGCCACCCGGGCAGTGCTCGACGACCACATCCGCTGCCTGCACACGGGCTCGATCGCGGCCCTGGCTCCCGCGGGCTCCGGCGCCGGCACTGTGCAGCGGGCGGCCGCCGCGGCACGCCGCCGGGCGACGATCACGTTCGACCCCAACTGCCGGCCCTCGATCATGGGCGACGCCCACGCCGGCCGCCGCCGGGCCGAGGGCCTCGTCGCCCTCAGCGACGTGGTCAAGGCCAGCGAGGACGACGTCCGCTGGCTCTACGGTGACCGGCCCGTGACCGCGGTCGCGGCGCGTTGGCTCGACCTCGGAGCGCTCCTGGTCATCGTGACCCGCGGCCGGCGCGGGTCCTCGGCAGTGACCGCCCGCACCGAGGTGACCGTCCCGGCTCCCGCGGTCGACGTGGTGGACACGGTCGGTGCCGGGGACAGCTTCATGGCCGGCGTGCTCGTCGGGCTCGACCGCGCGGGGGTGTTGGGCGCCGCGGCCCGTCCCGACCTGGCGGCGCTCGACGGGGCTGCGGTGGAGGACCTCCTCCGCCTCGGCACGCAGGTCGCGGCCATCACCTGCGGCCGCCAGGGTGCCGACAGCCCGACGGCCAGCGAGCTAGCGGCCATCACCGCCTGACCACGCTCCACCTGAGCTTCCGCCGCACTCGGCGAGATGACCGACTTCCTCGCCGCCCCCTCACAGGAATCTCCGGCTTTCCGCGATCCCGTGCGGTTCGTCTGGGCGAAACCGGGTACCAGCCCCTGCGCCGCGGGCGCACCTTCCAAAGGAGCCGTCATGACCGAGATCATCACCGGCCTCGAGGACGAGGACATCAAGACGGAGTGGCGGCGGGAGCGGGCCTCGGACGTCGGTGCGGACGATGACGCCACCGATCCCGGCGGCGCCGATCCCGCCGACGCGACCGACGGCGACGGCACCGACGGCCCCGGAGGCGGCGACGCCGACGGCGCAGACGGCGACGCCGACGGAACCGACGCCTGACCGAGTGCCCGACGGACGCCGCCCGCCGCCGGGGCCGAGCCCCGGGCTGCGGCCTGGCCCCGGCGTGGGATCCCTCACCGGCCGGGACCGCGAGGCCGGGCGCGCCGCACTCGCGCGCTGCGTGGGCGATCCCGACAGGTTCCTGGCCGGGCCCCACGGCCGTCGCCCACACCTCCACCGGGACGGCGGGCCCTACGACGACCTGCTGTCCCTGGCGCAGGTGGACGACGCCCTCACCGGCCATGGCCTGCGGTTCCCGGCGGTGCGGGTCGTCCGTGACGGCGAGGTCATCGACCACGACTGCTTCACCAGGACGGCCCGTACCGGACGGGCCCGGGTCGACGACCTCGTGGAGCCGGGCCGCCTCCTCGACCTGTTCGCTGACGGCGCCACCATCGTGCTGCAGGCATTGCAGCGCTGGTGGCTCGCGCTGACGACCTTCTGTCGCGACCTGGAGATGGCGTTGGGCCACCGGGTGCAGGCCAACGCCTACCTGACGCCGCCCGGGGCGGCGGGGCTAGCGCCCCATCACGACACGCACGACGTGTTCGTCCTCCAGGTGGCCGGGACCAAGTCGTGGGCCCTGCGCGAGCCGGTGATCGAGGCGCCGCTCGACCGGCACGTCCCGGACCACGCCGCCTGTGCGGCCCGGCCGGTGCTCCTGGAGGCAGACCTGGCCCCGGGCGACGCGATGTACATACCGCGGGGCGTCGTCCACTCCGCCGCCGCCCAGGAGCGGCTGTCGCTGCACCTGACGGTCGGGATCCTGGCCGTCACCGCCTACGACGTGGCGCGCCGGCTGCTGGACCGGGCGGCCGACGACGTGGCGTTCCGGCGGGACCTCCCGCCGGGCTACGCCTTCGACCCCGACCTGGCCCGGAGGGCCGTCGCAGGCGTCGTGCAGCAGCTCGTGGGGTGGCTCGACCACATCGACGAGCCCGACACGGCCGCCGTGGCGGACGAGCTGTGCGGCGCATTCGTCACCAGCCGGGCGCCCCACCTGGTCGGCCAACTCCTCGAGCTGGCGGACCTCGACGCGCTCGACGACACCACGGTCGTCCGACGCCGGACCGGCACGCTGTGCACCATCGCCACCCACGACAGCGAACCGGCGGAGCTGAGGGTGACGCTGGCCGATCGGCAGCTCACCCTGCCCGTGACCCTCGCGCCGGCCGTACGACGCCTCCTCGACGGTCGCCCCCACGCGGTGGGCGAACTCGCCGACATGCTGGACGGTCCCAGCCGCCTCGTGCTGGTGCGGCGGCTGGTGCGTGAGGCTGTCATGGTCACCCACCGGGGGTCCGACGGCGAGCACGGGCCGAGCGCCGGTGGCTGAGCCGCTCGCCCACCGGTGCGCCCTGGAATCCGCCGCCCGCGGCGAACCCCTGGCCGGCACCGCCTCTCGCGTGGGCCGCTGGCTGGTGGTGGAACAGCCGGGCGCTTGGGGTCACGACGCCCTGAGCCACAGCCACCTCGATCCGGACATCGGTCGGGCGCTGGCCGACACCGCCCGGGCCGCCGGCGTCCGAGTCCTGCTGGCCCGACGGCCGGGCTGGGGCCGGGGCAGCGACGTCCGGCGGGTCTTCCTCGCCCACACCGGGCCGGGGTCCCGCTGGTTGCGGCAGGTCGACCTGCCCATGGAGGACGAGGCCGCCCTGCTGGCGCTCGACCTGCGGGCCCTCGCCCGCGGCGAGCCGCCCGGCGTCGGCGAGCCGGGGCCGGCATCCCTGGTGCTCGTGTGTACGCACGGGCGCCACGACCCCTGCTGCGCCGACCAGGGACGGCCCATCGTCCGCCGGTTCGCCGCCGTCGGCGTGCCGGACGTGTGGGAGTGCTCGCACGTCGGCGGCGACCGCTTCGCCGGCAACCTGGTGTTCCTGCCTGAGGGCGTCTACATGGGACGGGTGGATGCGGAGGCCGCCCCCGGCGTCGTGGCCGACCTCCGCCGGGGGCTGCTCGACCTGCACCGGTACCGGGGCCGCAGCTTCCACCCGCCGCTGGTGCAGGTGGCCGAGGTCCACGCCCGGGCCGAGCTGGGCGAGCGCCGCCTCGACGGCGTGACCGTGATCGCCGCCGAGTCGAGCTCGCACGACGAGGCGACCGTGCACGTGGCGCAGGACGGGGGCCCCACGCTCGAAGTGGCGGTTACCCGCCAGCCCGGCGAGCCCGTGCAGCTCACCTGCCGTGCGCCCCGGCCGTCCCCGCCCTGGCGCTACGCGGCCCGCACGACCCGCACCCTGTGACGCACTAGGCGTTGCCCAGGTCGGCGGCCGCGCGCACGACGCACGCCGGGTCGGCCTCGTCGTCGGTCGGCTGGAGTGCGAGCCGGTGCACCCGGTGCCGACGCAGGCATCGTCCGCCGCGGCCGCCCCGGCGGACGTGGTCTCGACATGCTAGCCACGACCGGAAATCCCCAGGTCAGGACCCGTGACAAGCGCCCTCGACAGGATTCGAACCTGTGGCCTACCGCTTAGGAGGCGGTCGCTCTATCCAACTGAGCTACGAGGGCCCGGTACCGGTCCGGCGATCGTAGTGCCCGGCCCGCGCGGCGATCACTGCGTGCCCGTCGTCGCGACGCTTGCCAGCAGGTCGGTGTCGTCGCTGCAGATGGCGTCGACGCCGAGGGCGTAGAGGCCTTCGGCGACGTGGCGCCGCTCCTCGTGCCAGCACACGACGCCGAGGCCCGCCGCCCGGGCCGAGCCCCGCCACGCCGCCGCGGCCAGCGTTTCGTGCGGCGCCGGCAGCCACTCCCAGCAGGGATGGACGAGGTCGGCGGCGCAGTCGTGGGCCAGCGCGACGGGGTCGACGTCGTCCACCGCGTGGAAGAGGATCGCCCGCGGCAGGTCCGGGGCGGCCGCGGCGCACAGCCGCACGACCTTCGGGCGCGCCGACGCCAGGACCGTGCGGCCGGCCATCCCGTGCTCGTCGAGGAGGCCGGCGAGGCGGGCGGCCCCGGCCGGGGTGAGGGACTTCACGTCGGCGTACAGGCCGAGCCCCGCCCGGGCGGCGTCGGCGATGACGTCGGCGCACCGGGGCACGTCGTCGGGCACCTGCGACGCCGGCAGTTCCCGCACGCGCACCGGCTCGCCACCGTCGACCGGGACCAGCGCGCCGTCGTGGAACACGACCAGGTCGTCGTCGGCCGTGACCCGGACGTCGAACTCCAGCAGGTGGGCGCCGAGCGCCGCCTGGCGGGCCAGGTTGGCGTACCCGTACGACGCCGGCCCCACGTCTCCGGCCCGGTGCGAGACGCGCAGCACGTCGGCCGGGCCCCGCGGGGACGGCGACGGGCGCAGCGACGGCAGCGGGATCATCCGGGGTCGCGGCCGTCCCCCGGCTCGCCGGAGTCCCCCGGGTCGGGCCGGAGGCGCAGGGCCGCCGTGCCCAGCAGCGGCTCGTCGGGGCTGCGGATGTCGGCGTTCGGGATGCCCTGCGGGAAGGTGGCCCGCACCCGGTCGATCGCGTCGACCGCCATGTCGAGGTGCTTCCGCTTGGACGCCTCGTAGAACTTCACCGCCTGGCCGGCCAGCTTGGGGGAGCCGTGCAGGGGCTTGTCGGACACGCACAGCAGCGTGGCGTTCGGCACCCGGTACCGGAACCCGTTGGCGGCCACGGTCGCCGACTCCATGTCGACCGCCAGCGAGCGCGAGAGCCGCATGGCGGCGAGCGTCGGCCCGCGGTCGAACTCCCAGTTGCGGTTGTCGGTCGTGCACACGGTCCCCACCCGGAACGACACGTCGTGGCCCTCCAGGGCGGCGAGCAGGAACCGGTTGAGGTGGTAGTTCGGCGCCACGGGCATGGCGACGGGCAGCACGTCGTCGAGGACGTGGTCGCGGCGGAGGTAGGCGTTGGCCAGCACGAAATCGCCGAGCTCCTGGTGGTTCCGCAGCCCGCCGCAGTGCCCGATCATCAGCATGGCGTCGGGCCGCAGCACGCCCACATGGTCGGTCACGGTCTTGGCGTTGGAGGGGCCGACGCCGATGTTGACGATGCTCACGCCGTCGCGGCGGTCGGTGACCTGGTGCCAGGCCGGCGTCTGGACGCCCGGGCGGCGCGGGCCGACGGCGTCCGGGAACCGCTCCCGGAAGGCCTGGACGTGCAGGTCGTAGTTCGTGAACAGCACGTACCGCTGGAAGGCCTCGGGGTCCGTCCCCGTGTAGTGCGACAGCCGGTCGAGGCTGAGGGCGACCCGCTCGGGGCGGAACAGGAACAGCTTCTTCGCCTGCAGGTCCCAGCTGGCGTCGTCGACGGCGTCGTAGAGCCGGGGGTCGTCGAGCGCCACGGCGGGACGGCCGCGCTCGACGTGGACCCGCGCCCCCTGGGCCAGCAGCGCCGCCAGCTCGCGCTCGAGGTACCAGCCGATGGCGCGGGCCCCGGCGATCTCGCCGCGGAGCTGAGGGTTGTGGACCGACCAGGGCCGCGTGACGACGACACAGGGATAGAGGCCGTCGCTCTCGACCTCGACGATGACGTCGCACAGCTTGGCCGCCAGGGCGGGGACCTCGGCGGCCGCCAGGTGAGCGCCGTCCACGTCGGCGAGGACATCGTCGGACATGCCCGGGAGTATGCACGGCCGCGCCCGCCGTTCCGTGGTCCCGCCCGGCACACTTCCGGCCATGGACGAACGAGCCACTGGCCCGGCGACCAGCGGCGCGGAGGACGGTGCGTCCCGCGTCTCCCCGCTGGAGCTGTTCTTCGACCTGGTCATGGTGTTCGCCATCACCCAGATCACGGGGCTGGTCGGCCACGACCACGACGCCCACGGCGTGCTGCGCGGGGTGCTCCTGTTCGCCGCCCTGTGGTGGGCGTGGGGCGCCTACGCCTGGCTGACGAACACGGTGCGGGTGGACGACATGCGGGTCCGCCTGGTCCTGCTCGGCGGCATGGCGGCCACGCTCGTCGCCGCGCTGGCGGTGCCGAACAGCTTCGAGGACGACGGCGTCGCCTTCGGGCTCGCCTACCTGGCGGTCATGGCGCTCCACCTGGCGCTCTTCGCCCTCGCCGCCACCGACCGGGAGACGAGCCGCCAGGCGATCCTCCGGCTGGCGCCGACGAACCTCGGCGCCGGCGTGCTCCTGGTGATCGGCGGCGCCCTGCACGGCGGCGGCCAGGAGGCCCTCTGGGCGCTGGCCGTCGTGGTCATCTTCGTCGGGCCGTACGTGACGGGGGTCGGCGGTTTCAGCATCCACCCGGGCCACTTCGCCGAGCGCCACGGGCTCATCGTGATCGTCGCCCTCGGCGAGTCGGTGATCGCCATCGGTGCCGGCGGCGAGGTCTCGGTCGACGGCACCCTGGCCGCCACCGCGCTCGCGGCCATCGCCCTGGTGATCGGCCTGTGGTGGGCGTACTTCGACCACGACGCCGAGCAGAACGAGGCGGCGCTGACCGCGGCCACCGGCCCCGAGCGCGCCGCCCTCGCCCGCGACACGTACAGCTACCTGCACGTCCCGCTGGTCCTCGGCATCGTGCTCGCCGCCGTCGGCCTCCACGACGCCCTCGCCCACCCGGACGAGCACCTCGACCCGCTCATCGGCGGCCTGCTGGCCGCGGGCGTGGCGATGTACTTCCTCGGCCTCGTCGCCATGCGGGCCCGCTGCTCGTCCGCCCCGGGGCCCTGGTACCCGGCGGCCGTGGCGGCCAGCGCGGCGGTCGGCCTCGCCGCCCAACACGTGCCCGCGGCGGCGTCCCTGGTGGTGCTGGCCGCGGTGGCCCTGGGGGCCGCGACGGCCGACGGGCTCCGCCGGCCCGCCTCGGGAACGGACGCGCGTTCGGAAGCGGCCGCCGGCCCTGCTTGACTACGGCCGTGAGCTTGGACCACAACGCCGTGGCTGCCCACGTCGGCGATGCGTGGGACCGCGACGTCCTGCCGACGTTGCAGGATTACATCCGCATCCCCAACGTGTCTGTCGCCTTCGACCGGGGCTGGGCCGAGGCCGGGCACATGACCCGGGCCACCGAGCTGCTCCGGCGGTTCGCCGAGCACCGGGCCAAGGGACTGCTTGAGGGCGCCACGGTCGAGGTCCAGGATGTCCCGGGCTGCACCCCGCTGCTGCTGGTGGACGTGCCGGCCACCGCCGGCGGGTCGGCCGACCGCACGGTCCTGCTCTACGGCCACCTCGACAAGCAGCCGCCGTTCGAGGGCTGGCGCCCCGGCCTCGGTCCCTGGACGCCGGTCCTCGAGGGTGACCGCCTCTACGGCCGGGGCGCGGCCGACGACGGCTATGCCCTCTTCTCGGCCCTCACCGCGCTGGAGGCCGTGCGGGCCGGCGGCGGCGAGCACGACCACGTCGTCGTGCTGATCGAGGCGAGCGAGGAGTCCGGCAGCCCCGACCTGCCCGCCCACCTCCAGGCGCTGGGCGACCGGTTGGGCACCCCGGACCTCGTGGTGGCCCTCGACTCCTGGTGCGGTGACTGGGACCGCCTGTGGGTCACCACCTCGCTGCGCGGGCTGATCAACATGACCCTGCGGGTTCAGGTGCTGGCGGAGGGCATCCACTCGGGCTCGGCCGGTGGCGTCGTGCCATCGAGCTTCCGGATCCTGCGGCGGCTGCTCACCCGTCTCGAGGACGACGCAACCGGGGCCGTCCTCCTGCCCGAACTGCACGTCGAGGTCCCTGAGCACCGCCGGCGCCAGATCGCCGACACCGCCCCCGAGCTGGGCAACTTCGCCCGCCGCTTCCCGCTGGCGGGGACGACCCGGCCCATGGGCTCCACGACCGAGGAGATGCTGCTGGCCCGGACGTGGGGGCCGGCGCTCGAGGTCGTCGGGCTCGAGGGCGCGCCGACGCCGGCCGAGGCGGGCAACGTCCTGCGCCCGTGGACGGCGGCCAAGCTGTCGATGCGGGTCCCGCCCACGGCCGACGCCCAGCAGGCGGCGGCCGCCATCGTCCGCCGCCTCGCCGAGGACCCGCCCAGCGGGGCCGTCGTGACGGTCGCGCCCGGAACCGCCGAGCGGGGCTGGCACGCCCCGCCCGAGCCGCCGTGGCTGCTCGAGGCCATCGACCGGGCCTCCACCGCCGCCTTCGGCCGCCCGCACCGGGCGCTGGGCGAGGGCGGGACGATCCCGTTCATGGGCATGCTCGGCCGCCGGTTCCCCGAGGCGAAGTTCCTCATCACCGGCGTGCTCGGCCCCGACACGAACGCCCACGGCCCCAACGAGTTCCTCCACCTGCCCACGGCGCGCCGGGTGACCGAGGCCGTCGCCCACGTGCTCGACGCGCAGGCCCACGCCCCCGCCTGAGCGTCGCGAGGGGGGCGTCCACAGGGCGTATACGGTGGCCGTATGGCAGGTGGAGGTCACGGCACGAAGGCCGTCATCGCAGCGATGCTCGCCAACGGCGCCATCGCGGTCGCCAAGTTCGTCGGCTACCTGATCACGCAGTCCGGGTCGATGCTCGCCGAGAGCGTGCACTCGGTGGCCGACACAGCCAACCAGGGACTCCTCCTCTTCGGCGGCAAGCGGGCCGAACGGCGGCCGACCGAGGAGCACCCCTTCGGCTACGGCCGCGAGCGGTACTTCTGGTCGTTCGTGGTGGCGCTGATCCTGTTCAGCCTGGGCGGCATGTTCGCCGTCTACGAGGGCGTCGAGAAGATCCGCCACCCGCACGAGCTCGAGTCGGCGACGATCGCCATCGGCATCCTGGTGTTCGCCATCATCGCCGAGGCCCTGTCCTTCCGAACGGCCACCAACGAGGCCAAGCGGGTCAAGGGCGAGCAGGGCTGGTGGCAGTTCGTGCGCCGGTCCAAGCAGCCCGAGCTGCCGGTCGTCCTGCTGGAGGACCTGGGAGCCATGGTGGGCCTGAGCCTGGCGCTGCTGGCGCTCATCGTCGCCGAAGCCACCGGCGACGCCGTGTGGGACGGCTACGGCACGCTGGCCATCGGCATCCTCCTCATCCTCATCGCCATCGTCCTGGCGATCGAGATGAAGAGCCTGCTCATCGGCGAGTCGGCCAGCGACGTCGACCAGCAGCGCATCAAGGCCGCCATCGAGGTCGAGCCGAGCGTGACCCGCATCATCCACATGCGCACGCAGCACCTGGGCCCCGACGAGCTGCTCGTGGCGGCCAAGCTCGAGCTGGTGGCCGGCTTGTCGCTGCCCGAGGTGGTCGAGGCGGTCAACCGGGTCGAGACGAGCGTGCGGCGGGCGGTGCCGTCGGCGCGGATCATGTACCTCGAGCCCGACATCTTCCGCACGGCGTCGCCGTCACCCGAGCCCGAGCCGGCCTGAGGCCCGGGTGGCCGCTCCCTCCGACGACGCGGGTGGGCGCTCGCAGCTCGAACGGCTCGGCCGGCTCATCCGCGAGCAGCGGAACCTGGCGGAGATGTCGCTGCGTGACCTGGCGGCCCGCACCAACGTCTCGAACCCCTACCTGTCGCAGGTCGAGCGGGGGCTCCACGAGCCGTCGGTCCGGGTGCTGCGCTCGATCGCCAAGGCGCTGAACATGTCGGCCGAGACCCTGCTCGTGCAGGCCGGCCTCATCGACGGCGGCGGCGAGGGGTCACCCCCGCCGACGGTGACGGCGGCCGTCCAGGCGGACGACCGCCTCACGGACGACCAGAAGGCCGCCCTCCTCGCCGTCTACCGCAGCTACCTGGCGGCCAACGGCGAGGGTTGAGCGGCCCTCGGGTCGGGATGTTTGTCGGGGAGTTGTGGGTCAGGCCTTGGTGGACTTCGGGGCCTTCGGAGCCTTCGGGGCCACGGGGGTGTCGGCCGGCGAGCGGTCGACCAGCGGCTTGACCGTGCGGACGACGGCCTGGGCCACGTCGCGCTGGGCGTCCAGCAGGGACTTGAGGAAGTCGACCTGGCTGTCGATCACCTTGCTCGGGGACGGAAAGCTCTCGGGGTACTCGAAGGTGGGGAGCTTGTCGTCGGCGTAGGCGACGCCCTTGCGGACGTAGGCGACGACGGGCTCCTGGAGCTTGCGGACGGTCTCGACGACCTTGGTCTCGACGTCCGTGACGGTGGCGATGATGTCGGGCATGTTGCTAACCATACTTAGCAACGCTGGAAACACCAACCACGCGGCGAAGATCCCTTCGCGTCCTCAGTCAAACCCGATCGCCTAGGTCTACTTTTACCGCGCCGGTCACTAGGATCGGCTGAGCAGCCATCCAGTGCTTCCAGTGGAGGATTCCCCGACATGACGCTTCGACTGGGCGACGACGCCCCCAACTTCACGGCCGAGACGACCGACGGCACGATCGACTTCTACGACTGGAAGGGCGACAGCTGGGCGGTGCTGTTCTCGCATCCGAGGGACTTCACGCCGGTGTGCACCACCGAGCTGGGCCGGGTCGCCGCCCTCAAGCCTGAGTTCGACAAGCGGAACGTGAAGGTCATCGGCCTGTCCGTCGACCCGCTCGACAGCCACCAGGGGTGGAAGCAGGACATCGCCGACGTCACCGGCAACGAGCTCAACTTCCCGCTCATCGCCGACGACGACAAGAGGGTCGCCGACCTCTACGACCTCATCCACCCGAACGCCAGCGACACCGCCACCGTCCGCTCTGTGTTCGTGGTCGGCGGCGACAACAAGGTCAAGCTCACGCTGACCTACCCGGCCTCGACCGGCCGCAACTTCGACGAGCTGATCCGGGTCATCGACTCGCTCCAGCTCACGGCCAACCACAAGGTCGCCACCCCGGCCGACTGGAACCAGGGCGAGGACGTGATCATCGTCCCGGCGGTCTCCGACGAGGAGGCCAAGGAGCGCTTCCCCGAGGGCTGGGAGGCCAAGAAGCCCTACCTCCGGGTCACCAAGCAGCCGAGCTGAAGCCCGGCACAGTCCGGCCCGCCCCGGCGCCGGGGCGGGCCCGGCGAACTGCCGTGCCCACGGTGCGCACCACCGGGTGACGTGGCGTGAGCAGGGGATGAGCACCCGCTGGTGACGGCGTGCCCCGTCGCCACGGACGCCCCTAGGGTGTCGCCGTGGCCGTGGGCGCGGGGGAGGAACACCATCGGAGAGCGAGGCCCCCGGTGGCGGCCGCCGCCCTCCACGCGGTCAAGGTGTACGGCCACGGGGAGACGGCCGTCCGGGCGCTCGACGACGTGAGCGTCCAGGTCCCCTCGTTCCGGTTCACGGCGATCATGGGGCCGTCCGGCTCGGGCAAGTCGACGCTCATGCACTGCCTGGCGGGCCTCGACCGGCTCACGTCCGGCGAGGCGTACATCGGCGGCCTCGCCCTCTCGAGCCTGTCCGAGCGCCAGCTCACCAGGCTGCGGCGCGAGAAGATCGGGTTCGTGTTCCAGGCGTTCAACCTGGTCCCGACCCTGACGGCCTACGAGAACGTCACCCTGCCCCTGTCGCTGGCCCGCAAGCGCCGCGACGACAAGTGGCTCTCGGTCGTCGTGCGCGCCGTGGGCCTCGGCGACCGGCTCAAGCATCGGCCGGCCGAGCTGTCGGGCGGCCAGCAGCAGCGCGTGGCCGTGGCCCGGGCGCTGGCCACCCGGCCGGCGATCGTGTTCGCCGACGAGCCGACCGGCAACCTCGACCGGCGCAGCGGCCACGGCGTGCTCAGCTTCCTGCGCTACGCCGTCGAGAACATGAATCAGACGGTCGTCATGGTGACGCACGACCCGGTGGCGGCCAGCTACGCCCACCATGTGCTGTTCCTGGCCGACGGCCACATCGTGGACGAGGTGTTCCGGCCGACGCCCCAGCGGGTGCTCGACCACCTCGCCCGCCTCGAGTGAGCGGTGCTCGCCCTCTCGCTCCGTGAAATGCGGGCGCACGCCGCCCGGTACCTGCTCACCTTCCTGGCCGTGGCGCTCGGCGTCGCCTTCGTGAGTGGCGTCAACACGCTGACCGACACGATCGAGCGCACGTTCGACGAGCTGTTCAGCGAGGCCAACGCCGGGGTGGACGTGTGGCTGCGGGGCGTCACCCAATTCGACGCCGAGGCCGCCGGCCCGGCGACGCTGGTCCCCCGGCCCGAGATCGACGGCGCCCTTGTGGACGTGGTGGCCAACGTGCCCGGGGTCGCCGTGGCGGAGCCGGTTGTCCAGGGATGGGCCCAGCTCATCGACCGCGACGGCGAGCCGTACCAGGCCGCCACGCTGGGCGTGCCCACCTTCGGGCGGACGTGGGTCGCCACGCCGGACCTCAACCCGTTCCGCCTGGTCGAGGGCGGCGAGCCGCCCTCCGGCCCCGACGAGGTCGTGATCGACAAGGCCACCGCCGACGGCTCGGGCTACGGCGTGGGCGACCGGGTCACGGTCCAGAGCGCCCGCGGGTCCCGCTCGATGACGGTCGTGGGCGTCGCCCGCTTCGGCTCGGTGGACAGCCCGGCCGGCGTCAGCTTCGTCCTGTTCGACCCGGCCACCGCCCTCGACCTGGTCGGCAACGGCGACGGGATGATCGACAACATCGGCGTCGTCGCCGAGGAGGGCGAGGACATCGCGGCCCTGCGGGACAGCATCACGCTGGCCGTCGGCCCGTCGGTCGAGGCGCTCACCGGCCCCGAGCTGACCGAGGAGAACCGAGCCACCGCCTCCCACAACCTCAGCTACGTGCGGACCTTCCTCCTGGTCTTCGCCCTGATCTCGGTGGCCGTCGGCGCCTTCGTCATCTACACGAGCTTCTCGTTCATCGTCGCCCGGCAGCAGAAGCAGGTGGCCGTCCTGCGGGCGCTCGGGGCGGGCCGGGCCCAGGTCCTGGCCGCCATCACCGCCGAGGCGCTGGTCGTGGGCCTGCTGGCGTCCGCCACCGGCTACGCGCTGGGCGTCGCCCTGGCGCAGGTCCTCACCGGCATCCTCGTGCAGGGCGCCGACGTGCGGGTGGCGGTCCTGCCCGGCTCGGCGGCCATCGCCCTCGGCGTGGGGACGATCGCCACGATGGGATCGGCCTTCTTCCCCGCCCTACGGGCCGCCCGGGTCCCGCCGGTGGCGGTCATGCGCGACGTCACCGTGGACCTGAGCTACCGCTCGCCGCGGCGGGTCGTCGCCGGGGCCTTGCTGGGGCTGCCCGGCGCCTACGCCCTCGGCCGTGGGGTCGTCGACCAGGACGTCCGATGGGGCGGCGGGGGCGCGCTCGCCGTCTTCCTGGCCGCCGTCGTACTCGGGCCCGTGATGGCCCGGCCGGCCTCCGTCACGCTGGGCTCGCCACTCCCCCTGGCGCGGGGCATCATCGGCCGCCTCGCCCAGCAGAACGCCGCCCGCAACGCCAAGCGGACCGCGTCCACGGCGTCGGCGCTCATGGTCGGCCTTGGCGTCGTGACGCTGGTGCTGGTGGCCGACGCCTCGATCCGGGCGTCGGTTGACGAGCTGGTCGACCGCCAGTTCCGCGGCGACCTCGTGGTGGACGGCGGGGCCACCTTCGGGGTCGGCGGCCTCCCGCCCAAGGTGACGACCGAGATCGCCGCCCTGCCGGAGGTGCAGGCGGCGACCGGCATCCGCTTCGGCTTCGCCGTGATCGACGGCGAGACCGCGACCGTGGGCGGCCTCGACGGCGCCGCCGCCGACGCCCTCCTCGACGTGGACGTGACCGAGGGCGACCTCGCCACGCTCGGCCCGGACGGCATGGCCGTGCTCGACGACGTGGCCGAGGAGCACGGCTGGCGGTTGGGCGACCTGGTCGACGTGTCGTTCACCGACACCGGCATCCGCACACTGCGGGTGGCGGCGATCGTGGACGCCGGCGAGCTGACCGGCGACTTCCTCCTCGACACCCAGGCGTTCGCCGCCAACTTCCCGCAGACGAGCGACGTGCAGGTCTGGGTCCGCCTGGCCGGCGGGGTGTCGGTCGACGAGGCCGAGCCCGCCATCGAGCAGGTCCTGGCCCCCTACCCCGCCGCCGAGCTGCAGGACGTGGCCGCCTACAAGAAAGCCACGGCCGCCCAGTTCGACCCGATCCTCGTGCTCGTCAACGTGCTGCTCGCCCTGACCGTGCTGGTGGCGATGGTGGGGATCGTCAACACGATGGTCCTGTCCATCGTCGAGCGGCAGCGCGAGATCGCCCTGGTGCGGGCCGTGGGTGGCCTGCGTAGCCAGGTACGGGCGACGGTCCGCTGGGAGGCGTTGCTCATCTCGACGTTCGGCCTGGCCGCGGCGGTCGGGGCGGGCATCGGGCTGGGCTGGGTGCTCGTCCGCTCGCTGGCGGACGAGGGGTTCTCGACGTTCGCGGTCCCCGGTCCCCAGCTGGTGGTGGTCTCGGCCGGGATGCTCGTGCTGACGCTCCTGGCCTCGCTCGTCCCGGCCGTGTGGGCGGGCCGCCGGGACATCCTCACGGCCATCGCGACCGAGTAGGCCACCACCCGGCGTCCCGGCCCCTCCGCCGACCCCGACCCCGGCCCCGGCCGGGTCAGGACCGGGCGGTGTCGGCGGTTTCCGGCTTGCGGTCGGACGTCCGCTTGGTGACCCGGACCTCGGTGATGGCCCGCTGGGTCACCTCGGTGACGGCGAAGTTCCATTCGCCGGCCTCGACCACGTCGCCGGGCTGGTCGGGAAGGCGCCCGAGCCGCTCGAGGATGTAGCCGGCGATCGTGGCGTACGGCCCCTCGGGCACCTCGAGCCCGATGTCGGGCAGGTCGTGCACCGGGAAGCGCCCGGGCAGCACGTAGGCCCCGTCGGGCTCGTGGAGGATGCCGGACGAGTCGCTGTCGGCCTCGTCGTAGATCTCGCCGACGACCTCCTCGACCAGGTCCTCGACCGTGATGATGCCCTCGGCGCCGCCGTGCTCGTTGATGACGATGGCCATCTGCGCCCGGCCCAGCTGCATGTCGCGCAGCGACTC
>DATFOS010000200.1:0-17931 GCA_035265325.1 Acidimicrobiales bacterium | reverse complement strand
GGACGGTCCACGACCAGAGTGTCCCGGTGGGGGCCAGGGCGTGGCGTCCCACCGACGTGGACGTGCAGCGGGGGCAGGAGCCCTGGGCCGGGAACGTGGCGGCGCCGCAGTCCGAGCAGCGCGACCCGACGAGGCGGGGCGCGTCCGGGAAGCCCGCGAACAGGTCCGGCTCGACGGCGGTCACGCCCGCCCCTCGCGATCCGGCAGGGCGGCGAGTACCCGCTCCGTGTCCGCTCCCAGGGCCGCCGTCGGCGTGAGCGCCGCCGTCGAGAGCGCCGAGAACCGGTACGGGACGCCCGGGTGCACGACCGGGCCGTGGCCGGGGTGGTCGACCGCCACGAAGAACCCGCGGGCGTTCATGTGCTCGTCCCGGAGGACGTCCTCGGGCGCGTTGACCACGCCGATAGGCAGGCCCCGGCGCTGGCCCTCGTGGTAGGCGTATGCGGCCGTGTGGAGCAGGAAGAACACCTCGATCACGTCCTGGACGTGGGCGAAGTTGGCCTGCCGGTACTCGATGTCCTGGTACGCCTCCTCCGTCAGGTCGACCGCCAGGCCCTCGCTGTCCAGCCACTCCACCAGCACCTGCCATGGCTTCTGGTCGGCCAGGATCAGTGCGAAGTACACCCAGCCGTCCGCACACTCGAACGTCGCCGGCTGCGTCGGCTCGGGCTGGGCGTGCCGCCCGGTCTGCCGCTTGACCAGGGCTTTCGGGTAGAAGTAGTAGGGGTTCGCCAGCTCGCACGTGACCGCCGCCGAGTCGTGCATGGCCACGTCGACGAGGTCGCCCCGGCCGCTGTGCTGCCGTTCCATGAGGGCCAGCAGCGCCCCCATGTGGGCGAAGCTGGCGGCGGTGTGGAACGCCTGGTCGCCACCGGGGCGGATCGGCGGGATCGAGTGGTCGTCGTAGCCCGACGTGTTGAGCAGGCCGCTGGCGGCCAGCCCGACCAGGTCGGAGGACACGTGGTCCGCCCACGGGCCGGTCAGCCCGAACGGCGTGATCGACACGACGACGAGCGACGGGAACGCGTCGGACGCCACCAGCGCCCGCAGGTCGAGGCCGACCCGCCGCAGGTCGCGGGGGTGCAGTGACGACACGAGCAGGTCGGCCGTCCCGAGGAGGCGGTCGAAGGCCGCCCGGCCCTCGTCGGCCTCCAGGTCGAGGACCACGCTCGCCTTGTTGCCGTTGTAGTACCAGTGCGCCAGCGAGCGTTCGGGGCCGGGCTCGTCGCCGGCCCACGGGCCGGTGTGGCGGGACGGCGCCCCGCCGGGCGGCTCCACCTTGACCACCTCGGCGCCCAGGTGCGCGAACTGCGCCCCGGTCATCTCGCCGGCCGGGTCGACCGCGAGCTCGACGACCCGCAGGCCCTCGTACGGCGTCGGGAGGGCGGACGGCATCACATCACCCCGGTGGCGACCAGCTCGTCGTACTCGGCGCGGTCCATGCCGAGGATGTCCAGGCACACGTACTCGTTGTCCTCGCCGAGCAGCGGAGCCGAGCGCCAGTGGTCGGGTGCCGTGCGCAGCGTCGTGAACCCGACGCCCTCGAACAGCGCCTCGCCGATGACCGGGTGGCCCATCGAGAAGAACGTGCCGTGCTCGGCGATCTGCGGGTCGGTCTCGGTCAGGTCGGCGGCGTCCTGCACGGCCGCGGCCCGGACGCCCGCCGCCTGGAGCAGTGCCATCACCTCGTGCCGGTCGCGTGTCCGGGCCCAGTCGGCCAGGAAGCCGTCGAGGGCGTCCTGGTGGGCATGGCGCGACTCGACGGTCGCGAAGCGCTCGTCCGCGGCCCAGTCGGGCGAGCCCAGGGCGTCCACCAGGGCCTTCCACTCGCCGTCGTCGAAGACGGCGATCGCCACCCAGCGGTCGTCGCCCCGCGCCGGGTAGACGCCGTGCGGGGCGGCCGGCGGGTGCTCGAGCCGGTTCCCGAGCGGGAAGTCGTCGCTCCGGGTGGTGCGCCCGTTGACGCCCACGTCGAGCAGGATCGGCCCCAACATCTCGACGCCCGCCTCGATGGCGGACACGTCGACGTCGGTCCCGACGCCCGTGCGCGCCCGGGCGAACAGCGCCATGAGCAGGGCGGACGAGTTGTAGTAGGCGGCCTGGTTGTCCATGTACGACAGGCCCCAGCCGCTCGGCTGGCGGCCGGGCAGGCCGCTGACGTGGGACAGGCCGCTGACGGCCTGCACCACCGGGCCGTAGCTGCGGTAGTGGGCGTGCGGGCCGGAGTGGCCGTAGCCGCTCATGCGGGCGTAGACGGCGTCCGGCTGGAGCGACCGGACGTGCTCCTCCGTCAGCCCCCACCGCTCCATCACGCCCGGGGCGAAGTTCTCGGTGACGGCGTCGCTGACCCGGATGAGCCGCTCGGCCACCGCCCGGCCCTCGGGCCGGCGCATGTCGATGGTCACGCCCAGCTTGTTGCGGTTGTAGTTGTTGAACAGGCCGCCCTTGTTCGGGTCGGGGTTCGGGTCCTCGTTCCCGTAGGCCCGGGCGGGCTCGTCCTTGTAGATGGGCAGGCGGCGCGGCATGTCGAGGCGGTTGCGGTCCTCGATGCGGACGACCTCGGCGCCGTAGTCGGCCAGCAGCCGCGTGGCCAGGGCGCCGACGCCCATCCAGCAGAAGTCCGCGACCCGGGTCCCGGCGAGCGGTCCCGTGCGCGGCCGTGGTCGCCGGTCGGAATCGTCGGCCATGCGCTCAGTCGAGCCCGTAGAGCCGGGCGGCGTTGTCGTGCAGGACCTTGCGCAGCGCGACCTCGTCGAGGCCCGAGAACGTCTCGCGCACGTAGTCGTCGGGGCGACGGGCCGTCGTGGCCGGGCCGGGCGACATCGACGTCGGGTGCGGGAAGTCGGTCTCGTACAGGACGTTGTCCGGCCCGAGTTGCTCGATGGCCGAGATGGCGGTGTCCGTCTCGAACCAGAAGCAGCCGTAGATCTGCCGCCGGAAGTACTCGCTGGGCAGCAGGTCGTACTCCGGGTGCTCCAGCGGGACGCCGCAGTTCTGCCACTGCCAGTCGAGCCCGGCGAGGGCGAACGGGATCCAGCCGACGCCGCTCTCCACCGACACGAACTTCAGCTCGGGGAACCGGTGGCAGATACCGCCGCAGATGATCTCGGAGATCGTCTTGGCGTTGCCCATGAAGAACGAGATCCCCATGAGGGCGTAGTTGGCGTGCTCGCCGTTCTCGGGGACGCCCACCTCGAACATGTCCATCTCGCCCGAGGCGATGTGGAAGTTGACCGGCAGGCCCTTCTCCTCGGCCGAGCGCCACATCGGGTCCCAGAAGCGGTCGGTCAGCTTGGGCAGGCCGAAGGCGGCCGGGTTCTGCGAGAAGACGATGCCCCGGTGGCCGTCGGCGGCCGTGCGCTCGATCTCGGCCAGCGTGAGGTCGAGGTCCCAGAACGGCAGGGACGCCACCGGGATGAACCGCCCCGGTGCCAGCGTCGCCCACTCGGTCAGGTAGTCGTTGTAGGCCTGGATGCAGCGCAGCTGGAGCTCGCTGTCGCCCATCCGCAGCAGGTTCTTGGCGTCGAACACGGCGACGTTCGGGTACAGCACCTGCGCCTGGACCCCGTAGTCGTCCATGACCTGGAGGCGGCGGTGGGGGTCCCACGTCTTCGGGTCGGTGTCCTCCCACCGGCGGGGGTGGTACGGCGGGTACTCGTGCCAGCCGGCCATGGCCGGGGCGCCGACAGCGGACAGGCGGGTGTCGCTCGTGAACCACGCCTCTTCGCCCGCCGTGTCGTCCCAGCGCACGTGCGGCACCTTGTCGCCCCACTTGGCGGACACCCGTGACGTCCACAGGTCCGGCGGCTCCACGACGTGCGTGTCGGTGTCGATGATCGGGATCTCGCTGGCCTGTGCCACCTGACGGCGCCCCTCTCGGCTCGCTGGCGTGCTTCGCTTCGTGCTCCCTCGCAGGGGAGAGGGCGATCGCCCGGACCACGCCGGTGTGACCTACGGCTCGTCCCCTGGAGCGACGGTAACGCCGCACGACCAGGCGGTCAACCTTTCCTCATGAGGAATTGCCTGTCTCAAGCGAGTGGACATTCCTCATGATGATCTCGTACAGTCGTGGCGTTCGTCACGGGTAGGAGGGTGCGCCACCATGGGGAACCGTCGACTTGTGCTCCGGCACCGACCGGCCGGCACGGTCACCGACGACGTCTTCGGGCTCGAGGACGCACCGATTCCCGACCCGGGCCCGGGCGAGGCGCTCGTGCGCACGCTGTGGCTGGGCTTCGAGCCGGCGCAACGGGGCTGGATCAACGACGTCCGGTCGTACGTCCCGCCCGTCGCCATCGGCGAGGTCATGCGGGCCTACGGCGTGGGAGAGGTCGTGGCCACCGACCATCCCGGCCTCCCGGTCGGCGAGCTGGTCGCCGCGCCGCTGGGCTGGCAGGAGTACGCGCTGGTGCGGCCGGGCCCCGGGAACGACGACCCGAACGGCGGCGTCGTCGTGGTGCCCCGCGGGCTGGAGGACCCGACGCTGATGCTCTCGGCCGGCGGGCTGACCGGGCTGACCGCCTACTTCGGGATGATCGACATCGCCCGGCCGCAGCCCGGGGACACGGTCCTGGTCACGGCCGCGGCCGGCGCCACCGGGTCGGTCGCCGGCCAGGTCGCCCGGATCCTCGGCGCCGAGCGGGTCATCGGGACCGCCGGCACCGACGAGAAGCGGGCCTGGGTACGCGAGGTGGCCGGCTTCGACGAGTGCGTCGACCACCACGACCCGGCGGTTCGCAAGGCGTTGCGCGCGGCGGCGCCCGAGGGCTTCGACGTGGTGTTCGACAACGTGGGCGGGCGCCTGCTCGACGCCGCCCTGGTCAACATCCGGGAGGGCGGCCGCCTGGCGCTGTGCGGCGCCATCTCCACCGGCTACCGGCCCGAGAAGCCCGCCGAGGGCCTGCATTACTACCAGGTGCTCACGACCCGCCGGGCCCGCATGGAGGGCTTCCTGGTGAGCGACTACGCCGACCGCTTCGCCGACGCCCGCGACGACCTGCTCGGCTGGGTCGCGGACGGGCGCCTGCGCGTCACCACGCATGTGCTGGAGGGGCTCGAGCGCGCGCCCGAGGGCCTCCGGGGACTGTTCGCGGGCGCCAACCTGGGCAAGCTGCTGCTCCACGTGGCCGACCGGACCACCGCTCCCCTGCGACCCGCCGGGGCGCTCGCATGAGCGGCGCCTTCGCCCCGGACGCCCTCGCCGGGCGGACCGTCCTCGTCACCGGCGCCGCCCAGGGGCTCGGGGCGGCCGCCGCCGAGGCGTGCCTGGCCGCCGGCGCCGGGGTCGTCCTCACCGACCTGCAGGAGGACGTGGTGAAGGAGACCGCCGCCGGCCTCGGCGGCGGGGCGACCGCCCTCGCCCACGACGTCGCCGACCCCGACTCGTGGGACGCCGTCGTCGACGCCGTCCGCCGCGAGCACGGTCAGCTCGACGGCCTGGTGAACAACGCCGGGATATTCGCCCCGCTCTCGTTCGCCGACGGCACGCTGGCCGAGTTCCGGCGCGCCGTCGACGTCAACATGGTCGGCACGTTCCTCGGCATCCAGGCGTTCCTGCGGCTGAGGCGGGGCTCGGGCGGGTCGATCGTCAACCTCGCCTCGGTGCGCGGGATCGTCAGCGGAGACCGGATGGCGTCCTACACCGCCTCCAAGTTCGGCGTCCGGGGCCTGACCAAGGCGGCCGCCGTCGAGCTGGGGCCGATCGGCGTGCGGGTCAACGCCGTCTGCCCCGGGACCATCGAGACCCCCATGGCGGCGGCGGCGACGGCGGACGTCGACCGTGAGCTGTACCTGTCCCTGATCCCCCTGCGTGCCGCCGGGCGGCCGCGGGACATCGGCGGCGCAGTGTGCTGGCTGCTGTCCGACGCCTCGGCCTACGTCAGCGGTATCGACCTGCCGGTCGACGGGGGCATCCTCGCGACGGGCAACACGCCGCGCCCGCGGCGCCAGGACGGACAGGGAGCGACATCGTGACGACCTTCGTGCTCATCCACGGCGGCAACTACACGAGCGCCTGCTGGCAGCGGCTCACGCCCCTCCTCGACGGCGAGGTGCTGCTCGTCGACCTCCCGGGTCGGGCGGGCCGGCCGGCCGACCTGGCCACGGTCACGCTCGCCGACAACGTGGCCGCCGTGATCGAGGGCCTGAAGGCGCACGGCGCCCCCGGCCGGGACGTCGTGCTCGTCGGCCACTCGGTCGCCGGCATCACGGTGGCGCACGTGCTCAACGAGGCCCCCGACCTGGTTGGCAAAATCGTGCTGCTGTCGTCGACGATCCCGCCGCACGGCAGCGCCGTCATCGACCACATCGACCCGGACGTGCGGGAGTCGGTCATGGCCGGGTCCGGCGGCGGCGTCTTCAAGATCGAGGACGACGTCGCACGGCAGATCCTCTGCAACGACATGGACGAGGAGCAGACCGCCTTCACGATGGCCGGCATGGTCGAGGACGCCACCTCCATCCTGGCCGAGAAGGTGGACCTGAGCGGCCTGGGCTCGGGGGTGCCGGTCACCTACGTCCGGCTGGGGAACGACGCCACGCTGCCGCCGGTCCAGCAGGACGCCGCCATCGCCGCCATCGGCTCGCCCGAGGTCGCCCGTATCGACTCCAGCGGCCACATGGCGATGATCAGCCACCCCGCCGAACTGGCCGCCATCCTCAACGAGGTGGGGGCGCGCTAGCGCCGTCACGCCCGGGCCGCGCCCCGTTCCGTCGGGGCCCGGCCAGACGGGCGTCAGGCGCAGGGGCCGCTGTCGACGTCGGTGTCGCCGCTGTCGTCCACGGCGATGCAGGCGACCTCGTCGTCGACCTGGGCCTGCAGGCGGCCGTCGTCGTCGAGGCCGTCGCCGTCGTTGTCCTCGATGCCGGTGACCTCCGGCGACCCGGGCAGGTCGTCGACGGTCTCCAGCAGGACGTCGACGCGGCGGCGGTCGACATCCGGCCCACCGATGTCCTCGGCGAGCAGCAGGCCGCGCAGGGCCTCCGCCAGGACGCGGGCGCTGCCGCCCTCGGCGGCGTCCTCGATCTCCTGGTCGATGCCGTCTCCGGTGTCGTCGTCGTCACCGCAGGCCGCGAGCACCAGGCTAAGCACCAGCGGGAACGCCAGGAGGCGGTGCCACCGGCGGCGGGACGGGACGGCGGTGGTGTGGGTTGCGCTCATCAGGGTTCTTCCTCCCCGCCGGCGCCTCGGCGCCGGCCATGCGAGGGGTTCCTACCCCACGCGGGTGAGGGCCAGGCACGCCGGCCGTGGCCCTCCGGCCGCTCTCCGCAGCGATCCACCGCCGGCGATCGGGGCCGCGGGAGGGATGCCGGCGTTGGGTCCGCAGGCCCGGCGTTGGGCCGGAGCCCCGGCGACCGATGGTCGCCGGCCGCGTCACAGGACCGGGCCGGCGGAGCAGCGGAGGGCGACGCCCCGGTCGGCGGCGGCCGCCGACGCCGACGCAGGCCCGTCCGGCCCGGAGGCGGCGGTCGCGGTGCCGGTGGCGGCGCCCGTGGCGGCGATGTCGGTGAGCGGGCGCCAGCGGGGCAGGCCCTCGCGGTCGAGACGGGCGACCACCTCGTCCTCGGCCGCCACCTCGACGGCGCCGACCCACGGGGCGAGCTGGTTGTGGGAGGCGGCCAGGGCGGTCGCCACGGCGGTGCGGGACGGTTCACCGACCAGCGTCAGCCGGGCGACGTCGTTCGTGTAGCCAACGGCGCGGACCACCACGTCCCGGCGGGACAGGCACGACGCCAGCGATTCCAGCTCGGCGTTCACGATCTCGGCGCGGACCTGCTCGCCGCGGTCACGCAGGGACGGCGGCAGCCAGGCGAGCCCGTCGGCGCCGCGGAACAGCGGGTCGGTCGGGCGCGGCGCCGCCAGGACGACCAGGGCGATCACGGCCAGGCAGCCGGCGGCCGTCGCCGTCACCACGGCGTCGGCCCACTCGTGCGTGCGGGCCTGGATTGCGTCGGCCCGGGCGACCCGGCCCGGCCCCACACCCCCGACGATCACCAGGCAGACCAGCACGGCGGCGACCCGGAACCCCGCGTCCCACGCCCCGGCCCGGGCGGCGGCCGGCGCTCCGAGCGAGCCCTCGTCCAGCTCCCAGGCGGCGGCCGCCACCGCGGCGGGGATGGCGATCGCCGCAAGGATGGTCCGGGCCATCAGCACCGGCACCCACACCAGCGAGCGCGGATGGAGCAGCGCGACGCCCCGCCAGAACGCCCGCTGCGGGACCTGCCCCGGCGTAGCTCCCGAGCCGAGCGAGGCGGCGACGCCCCCGGCGGCGACGCCGAGGACGGACAGGGCGATCCACGTCCAGGGCAGGACGAGCGCCCCGATGGCCACGGCCGTGGCCGCCAGGTCGGGCAGCCACCACTCGGCCACGGCGGCCCACCCGGCCCGCGGCTCCTCGGCCAGGTGGCCGGGCGCCCGCCGCCGCCTCCGCCGCGACCGGTCGTCACCGGCGATGTCACCGTCAGCTGCGTCTGCGCCCGCGCCGTCTGCACCCGCGCCGTCTGCGCCCGCGCCGTTCGCGCCCGCGCCGTCTGCGCCTGCGCCGGTCGCGCCCCTGCGGTTCGCGCCCGTGCGATTCGTACCCTCACCGTTCGGGCCCGCGCCGGCCCAGGCGTGCGGACCGGCGGCGGTCCCCGCCCGACTGCCCGGGCGTGGGTGGGCATCCGGCCCGGGGGCCGTGGTGCCGGGACCGCCGAAGGGCGAATGGGACGGTCCGACCGGCATCGCGCCCGGTGCGGCCCCGGCAGGCGGCGCCGGGATGCGAGTCGCCCCGGCCGGCGGCGTGTGCCACCCGCTCACCGGCGGTCGTCCGAGCGGCGTCGGCGGCTGTGCGCCCCTCGACGACCCCGGGTCCGGCGACACGCCGGCGCCGTGCCCCGGCCACGCCTCGGACGTCGGTCTGGCCTGAGGCTGCGGCCGGCCCTGCGGCGACGCTCCGGCCGAGCCCTGCGAGCGACCCGCCTCGGGCTCGGCCCGCGCCGGCGACGACGCCTCGGCCGGGCCGGACCGTGCGAGGAACGCCGGGGGGGCCTGCGGCTCGGACCCGGCTCGCGGCGACGAGCCGACCCGCCGCCCCGATCGCGCCGACGGCGACTCCGGCTCGGCCGGCGCCTCCGACCCGTGCAGCGTCAACCGGCCGGCCCGCCGCGCCGACGGCTGTTCCGGCTCGGCCTGCGGCTCCGACCAGGACTCCGGCTCCGAGCCCGCCCAGCGACCCGACGACTCCCCGTCGACGGCCGACCCCGACGGCGACGACCAGCCGGCCCGACGCTCGGAGGGCGGCGGGGGCTCGGCGTGCGGCTCCGGCCACGACGGCGACGACGAACCTGGTTCGCCCGCGGACGATGACTTCCGTTCGACCGGTGACTCCGACGCTGCCGGCGACCACCAGCCGGCCCTGGGCTCGGAGGACCGCTCGTGCTCGGCCGGCGACTCCGACCCGGCCGGCGACGACCAGCCGGCCCGGTCGGCCCGGCCCTCGGAGGGCGGCTCGGGCTCCGCCTGCGGCACCGACCGCGACGGCGACGACGAACCTGAGCCCGCCGGCGACGACTCACTCTCGGCCGTCGACCCCGAGCCCGGCGAGGACAGCCACCCAGCCCGGCCCGCGGACGGCGGCTCCGGCTCGGACCACGACGGCGAGGACGAATCCGGCCGACGCTTGGAAGGCGGCTCGGGCTCGGCCGGTGGCTCCGACCACGACGGCGCCGGCGAACCCGGCCGACCCTCGGAAGGCGACTCCCGCTCGGCCTGCGGCTCCCACCACGACAGCGCCGCCGAACCCGGCCGACCCTCGGAAGGCGGCTCGGGCTCGGCCTGCGGCTCCGACCACGACGGCGACGACGCACCCGGCCGACCCTCGGAAGGCGACTCCCGCTCGGCCTGCGGCTCCCACCACAGCGCCGACGCACCCGGCCGACCCTCGGAGGGCGGCTCGGGCTCGGCCGGTGGCTGCGACCACGACGGCGACGACGAACCTGCGCCGCCCGCTGACGGCGACTGACCCTCGGCCGGCGACCCCGCGCCCGGCTCCGACAGCCACCCGGCCCGGCGTGCCGACGGGTCCTCTGGCTCGGGCCAGGACGGCACCGGCGGGCCCGTCCGGCCGTCGTGGGATGGTTCCGGCTCGGCCTGCGGCTCCGACCACGATTCCGGCGACGGCCCCGGCAGGCGCCCCGACGGCGCGGTCGGCGGCTCCGACCCCGGCTCCGGCTTCGGGTGGGACGAGCCGTTCCCCGGGTGCGGGCCCGCCGGGGCGGGCGACGGCGACGGCCCGGGCCCCGAGGGTGCCCGCGCCTCGGGCGACGCCGGCGCGTCCTGGACGTCGGCGGGCGGGACGCCGTCGGCCAGGCCCGGGAAGTCGAGCGGGACCGGGCGGAGGCCCGCCAGGGCGTCGCTGACCGGGGCCGGCGGCTCGTCCGGCAGCCGGAGGCGTCGGCGCTCGGGCGTCGGCGGGCGGTCAGCGGCGATCCGCCGGTCGCGGTGCAGTGCGGTGAACGCCTGGATGACGGCCGCGGCCCGGTCGTCCCCGTCCGGCCCCCCGACATCCGATCCCTCGTTGGAGCCGGAGCCCCGCTCGACGCCGGGTTCGGGCGCGTCGCCCAACCCCGAATCGCCGGACGCGATCATGCGCCTCCTTCATCGCCCGGGACCCAGTCCCGGTCCCCCGACCTTGACCCGTGGTCGCGCCCCCGTTGGCGCAGCCGGGAGATCATGCCTTGACCAGCGAGGGTCTGTCGCCTCGACCGCATACAGCGAAGAATCGACCGCGTCAGGCAGTGGGACTCGCGCGCGACGAGTGAGCGGGCCGGCCTCGATCGCCTGGTCCGCGGCGCCGGCGCGGGCGGAGCCAGAGGACGAGGTCGTACATGCGGAGGCGGGTGGCCGGGACGCCGCCACGCTGCGGCCACCTCGCCGGCGAAGCACCGCTCGGTGGTCCTCCAGGCGGCGGGGTCGAGGTTGAGGTCCTCGTGGATCGTGGCCCACGCCTGGCCGGCCGGGAACGCCGTGGCGGTCCGAGAGCCCGGCAGAGGGAGCACCGGCGGCCGCTCGTGGTGGAGCGTCGTCGGCGTCGTGGGCCTCGCCGGCGACGCGCGGCTTCCCGTGACCACCCATGCGCTGCTCCTGCTCTGTCCGTCCCTGGGACACGCGAGTTGGGCGGCGGGCGCTCGCCGTGCCGCATGTCGTCGGGCACACGGGCCTACAGTCGGCCCTCCGGGAACGGGTGGGCGCCGCGGGGCGCCCAGTAGAGGGACGGCGATGGACGGGCGCAGCAAGCGGCCTCTGTGGGTGGTCCTCGGTGTGGTCGTCGTGGCGGCCGTGGGCGGGGCGGCACTCGCCACCCGCGGCGGGGACGAGCCCGACGCGGACGCGCTGCTGGAGCGGGCGTCGGCGCTCGTGGAGGACGTCGAGGGATTCCGCATCGACGTGACGTCGGAGGAGCGGTCGACGACCGGGCACGCCGGCGGCGCGGGGTCCGAGAGCACCTTCCGAACCGTGACGACGGGCGTCGTGTCCGGCGAGGACTGGCGGATGACGACGGACGCCAGCGAGTGGGCGGACGAGTCGGTCGGGGTCGACGACGTGGTCTACGTGCGTAGCGCACGGGACGTCGAGGGGCTCGCCACGGAACCGTGGGTCACCTACCCGGAGCCGCCGCCCCCGACGACCGACGACCTGGTCGAGATGGCCGGGTTCGTGCTCGCCCCGCCGGAGGTCCTGGGCGACGACCTCGCGGCCGCCATGCCCGGCGGGGACCTCCTCCTCGAGGACATGCTGGCGTCCGAGCGCGCCATGGCCGGTACGTCGCTCGCCGCCAGCGTGTACCTGGGCGGCGTCGGGGGCGGCGCGGGCGCCGCGGGCATGGCGTTCGGCGGCACCGCCGCCCCGATCGCCGCGGCCCCCGGAGACATGCCGGCCGTGGTGTCCGACCCCCGGGGGTACGCCCGGGCGATCGCCGAACTGGAGGACGCCCAGGTCGTGTCCGGGACGGGCCCCGCCGGCGGGCCCACGATCCGGGCGACGCGCACCGCTCCGGCCGGCCTTGCCGAGGCGGCGGACGCCGCCGGCATCGCCGTGCCGGACGGCCTCGTGGAGGTCGACCTCGACGCCGGCGGCCGGCCCGCCACCATCCGCGTCACGGTGGAGGGCGAGGGGGCCGCGCGGCGCGACGAGGTCCGCTTCGCCGACTGGGGCGCGGTCGCGCCGGTCGGCGTCCCCGACGGCGAGGTCGACGCCACGCCATGGGTGGACGAGGAGGCCGTCGCGGCCGTCCGCCAGAACATCACCCCGGTGTGGCCGACGGCCGTGCCCGAGGGGATGGCCCTCACGGCCATCTACGCCATCGGACCCGACGAGGCCGCCGAGTGGGGGCAGCCCTGCGGGGAGCTCGACCTCCTGTACGGGCCGCCGCTCGACGATCCGCTCGACCAGCCGCTCGAGGAGTCGCTCGACGCGCCGCCCGACCCGACGGCGATGGGCCCCGTCCTCGTCCTCGCCCTCGTCCCGCAGGCGTGCGCGTCGGCGATCGACCCGACCCCCTTCGCTCCCGCCGGCTACGGCGACATGCCGGTGCGCACGTCCGGGGGTGGCCTGCAGGTCCTGGTCGGCGACACGGTCGTGCGGCTGGACGTCAGCCCCGCCGAGGAAGAGCTCGCGGCCCTGGTGCCGTCCTTCCAGCCGTTCGACCTCGACGCCGAGCTGGCCCGCCTGAACGCCGCCGCCGAGGCGGCCTGGCCGGCGCAGCCGACCGACTGACGCAAGGCGCGACCCTCGCTCGTCCCGACGGCGATCTGCGTCCACGCCGGGGCGACCGTGCTGGACGTCTTCCTGGCGTCGCTGCTCTCGATGGCCCTGCCGCTGGCGCTGTTCCTGGTGTTCCTGCGCAGCGTGGGCCTCGGCGGGGCGGTGAAGGGGTGAGCCCGGCTACCGGGCCGCCTGCGCGAGGTCCATCTGGTTGTAGAAGAAGTTGCGTGTCTCGGTGAGGATCTGGTCGCGGAACTGGGTGTAGGGCACGTGGCCGGCGCCCTCCCAGGTCCGTAGGACGATCAGGACGCCGGCGGCCTCGGCCCGCTCGACCGTGCTCGTGGCCCAGGCGTAGGGCACGGCACCGTCGGCCGTCCCGTGAAACAGCAGCGCCGGGGCGTCGTTGGCGTCGATCGGCCCGCTGGCCAGCTCCGCGCCCGAGATCGACTGCACGGCACCCACGGCCGACGAGTGGCCCTGCCACTGGCCCGGGCCGGGGTTCTCGGGGCTGTAGCCCACGTTGAGAGCGGTGATGGCGCCGGCGGACGACCCGCCGATGGCGATCCGCCCCGTGTCGATGCGATAGCGCGAGGCGTTGGCCCGGAGGAAACGGACCGCCGTCTGGGCGTCCTCTCGAGCCTGGGCGATGCCGGTGAGGCACGCGTTGACGTCGGAGCCGGGGCAGCCGCTGGAGACGAGCCGGTAGTTGATCGACACGTTCACGTAGCCCTTGCGGGCGAAGTAGTTCGCCTCGTCGACCAGCTCGGGCGAGGTCTTGTCGCCGCAGCAGAAGCTGCCGCCGTGCACCCACACGATCGCCGGCCGGGCTGCGACCGTGTCGCCGGTCGGCTGGTACATGTCCATCCGCAGGGTCACGGTCTGGCCGGCCTGGTTGACGGCCGAGCCGTAGGTGATGTCGGCCGTCTTCGTCACGCCGGTGAACACGTCGTCCCGGTAGCGCAGGGGCGCGGGCCCCGGCGGAGTCCCGATCGGGCTGCAGGCGGTGGCGACCAACCCCAGCACGAACATGGCGACAACGAGCACACGACGCATCATCACGACCCCCTCCGAGCCGCCCGGTGTTCGGCCCGGTCGGCGACGCAGGCGAAAGGTTACCAACGGGAACCGAACGCGGCTCGAATTGGCCCCGTCACCGGGGAATGGCGAGGCGTCCGCCGGCGGCGGCCTCCTGACCGTCACCGTCCCCGTCGCCGGACGCCTCGCCGTCCCCGTGGCCCGAGCCGTCGCCGTCGGCCTCGCCAAGGAAGCCTCCCGACTGCGTGCGCCACAGGCCTGCGTAGGTGCCGCCGGCAGCCAGCAGCTCGTCGTGGGTGCCGTCCTCCACGACCGCGCCGTCGTCGAGGACGATGAGTCGGTCCATCGCCCGGACCCTGCTCAGCGAGCGCGGCGAACGCGTGCACCTGGCGATGGTGTCCCGGGGCTACACCGGCACGATGCCCGACCTCTCCTGGTCGGACGCTCCGACGACCCCCGCCACGCGGGACACGACCGCCGGCCAGGACGGTCCCGGCCTGCGGGCCGGGCGGGCCGAGCGCGGAATCCGGGCACGACGGGGGCGGGCGGCGGCGAACTCGGCGACCTGGGGCGCGGCCGTCGTCGTGGCCGGGTTGGCGTGGGCCGTCACGGGCGTGGCGTGGGTGGTGACGTGAGCCCGCCGGCGGTGTCGGTGCGGGGGTTGCGCTTCGCCTACCCGGACGGGCGGGTGGCGCTCGACGGGGTGGACCTCGACATCGGTGCCGGCGAGCGCGTCGCGGTGCTGGGGCCGAACGGCGCCGGCAAGACCACGCTCGCCCTCCACCTCAACGGCATCCATGCGCCCCAGGCCGGAACGGTGACGATCGGCGGCGAGCCGACGACCGGGGATCTGGCCGCCATCCGCCGGCGGGTCGGGCTGGTGTTCCAGGATCCCGACGACCAGCTGTTCATGCCGACCGTCGGTGACGACGTGGCGTTCGGCCCGGCCCACGCGGGCCTCCGGGGCACGGACCTGCGCGGGCGGGTCGCCTCGGCCCTCGACGCCGTGGGCATGGGCGGCCATGCCGGCACCGCGCCCCACCACCTCAGCTTCGGCCAGCGGCGCCGGGTCGCCGTGGCCACCGTGCTCGCGAGCCGGCCGGACGTCCTTGTGCTGGACGAGCCGACCGCCAACCTCGACCCGGCCGCCCGCCGGGAGCTCACCGATGTGCTGGCCGGCCTCGAGGTGACGCTGCTGGTCGTGACCCACGACCTGCCCTACGCGGCCGAGCTGTGCCGGCGGGCGGTCGTCCTCGACGCCGGCCGGGTCGTGGCCGACGGCGCGACCGGCGACCTGCTGGCCGACACCGACCGCCTCGCCGCCCACCGGCTGTTCCTCCCCCGGGGCTTCGACCCCCGCCTCGTCTGCGGCTCGGCGCTGACCGGCACAGCGGCGACTGCAGCGGCAGCGCCGGCCCGCGACGCCGCGGGTGCGCGCCGGGGCGGCGACCGCCGGGACGCGGTTGGACGGCCTCCGGGCCCGGCGGCCGCTGCCCGGTCCCCACGACGGCTGACGGGTCCCGGCCGCGGGGCCGTAGCGTGACCGGATGCTGCTGCACGGCCTCGCCGCCCGGCACCGAACCACGGCGTCGCCCGACGCGGTCTGGGACGTGCTCGTCGACACCGAGGCATGGCCCCGCTGGGGGCCGACGGTGTCGGCCGTGGACCTCGAGGAGGGCGACGGCGCCGGGCCGGCCGGCACGCGGGTGCGTCTCGGCACCCGGGGGCGCGTCCGCACACCGGTGGGGCTCTGGCTGCCGTTCGAGGTCACGGAGTGGGTCGAGGGCGAGCGCTGGGCCTGGCGGGTGGCCGGCGTGCCCGCCACGAGCCACGCCGTCCGGCCCACGGCCACGGGCGCCGAAGTCGTGATGGCCGTTCCCTGGTGGGCGCCGGCGTACCTGGCGGTGTGCGAGATCGGCGTGCGCCGGGTGGCCCGCCTGGGCGAGGCCCGCTGACCGCCTCGCCGCCGGACAGACGGGCGGGCGTCAGGAGCGGCAGCGGACCGGCTCGGGCGGGGGTCAGGAGCGGCCGCGAGCCGGCTCCGGGCGGCTGACGGCCCAGCCGCGGCGTTCCAGCTCGGCGGCCAGGAGGCCGGCGGGCATGCCGCGGAGGACCTCCGCCTGCTCGGCCTCGCGGCGTTCGGCCGCCGTCGGCATGAGGTCGCCCCGGGAGCCGCCGCGATCGCCCCCACCGGCGCCGGCGCCGGACCCGAACAGCCCTCCGATAGCGGCGCCCGAACGGGCCTCGGCCGGAGAGCCGGAGGCAGGCGCCGAGCCCCCACCCTCGGCCTCCCCCGACTCCCGGAGCAGGCGGTCGATGATGGCCGACGCCTCGTTGCGGGTGAACTTGCCGCCGGCCTGGCGCTGGGTCAGCCCGAGCGGGCCGCGAGCGTCGCGGAAGCCGTCGTGGCCGGCCTTCTTCAGCAGCGCGAGCAGGTAGTCGACCTGCTTGGTCGAGGCCGGGGGCCCGGAGGTCTGTCCGAAGCTCATGACCCCATGATCCCCGGGGGGTGTGACAGCGAAGGGGATCCCCCGGCGGAGGGCCGCCCCCGTCAGTCCAGGGGCATGTCCTGATTCACCGGCCAGTCGAGGCGGGCACCGAGCACGTGGCCGCGCCCGCGGGCGGCTAAAACGTCCAGGCCCAGCGGCCGGATCCGCCGCCGCAGCTTGTAGGCGACGTCGTCGACGGTCCGGGCCGAGACGGTGACGTGCGGCGCCATCGCCGCAGCGAGCCGCTCGCGTGCCACGACGGCGCCGGGTTCCCGCAGCAGGAGAGCAAGGGCGGCGGCCTCGGTGGCGCTGAGCGTCACGCCGCCGCGTGCAGTGCGCAGATCGCGTCCGGTCAGCGTGACGGTGGCGTGGCGGGCCCGCAGGGCGGCCAGGCGGGCCGCCGTGTCGCGCTCGTCGACGGGGAGCCGGGCCCAGTCCTCGTCGTCGTCGACGTCGGGCGGCGAGGCGTCCGCGTCCACCAGCAGGAGCCGGGGGATACGCAACGCCGCCAGCTCGGCCCGGCGGCCGGCCTCCCGGGGCCAGTGCACCAGCGCGGCCGGACCGGCGACGTGCTGCTGTAGCTGCTGGTCAGGCGGGGGAACCACGGCCAGCGCACGGTAGCGCCGGCCCCGCGGTGAACGGCGCCACGCGCCCCGGCTCGGCCCGTCGCCGGCCGCCCCTCCGTAGGCGATCGCCGGGCCCGAGGTCGCCTCCCCGCACAGGCGTGCTCCGCCAGGTTGAACGCCACCCGATCGGCGCGCGCCGGCGGGGCCTCAGCCGCCGACGCCGGCCGGGGCACGCTCGCGCGACCCGGCGCGCGCCGGGAGGTCGAGCAGGATGCCCAGCACCACGGCCGTCACCGCCACCATCAGGGCCAGGCCGGCCAGCGCCTGGAGGCGGAAGTTCCAGACCATGGTCGTGAAGGAGTGGTCCACCAGTTCGGTCGTGCTCGCCGCGACCGGGGTGCCGGGCAGGTCGCCGGCGTCGACCGACGCCAGGTCGAGCGGCTCGGACGGGTCGCCCGGGTCGCGCAGGGACTCGTCGCCGGTAGCCCGCGCCGTCGCCAGCATCTCGTCGAGGACGGCGTCGGGCGCGTCGTCGGCCACCACCAGCGCCGGGGACGCCTCGTTGTCGGGCGGCACGATGGCGTCCGGGCTGGGCGGCCACACGACGAACGCCAGGGCCACGACGGCCGTGAACGCCCCGCCGACGGCCGCGACGCGGCGGCCGCCGTCCCAGCCCCGCTCGCTCAGGTACTCCCACAGGTACCAGGCGGCGAAGACGATGACGATCCCCGCCGCCATGAGCGACAGGAAGAGCCGGGTCCGCTCCCCCACCGTGTCGGGGTCGCCCACGGCCGGCGGGTTCGCCGGGTACTTCAGGAACGGGATCAGCACGACCGCCACGAACGCCCCCGTCGCCACCCGGACGACCCGGCCGAACTCGTCGTGCGCCCGCACGCGGTGGTGCAGGGCGGCCACGGCGACGCCGAGGGCGAGGCCGATCACGGCGCCGTAGAGGACGGCGGCGGCCATCCCGCCCCAGTACTGGGTCCCCCGGCTGAACTCGGCGGCCTCGGTGGCCGGGCCGCCCAGGACGGCGGCGTCCTCGAACTCGAGCGCGAAACCGATCTGGGTCTCGGTGACGACCCGGATGAAGAGCGCG